>JBCBHB010000034.1:0-10653 GCA_038526025.1 Pseudomonadota bacterium | reverse complement strand
CGGCGCGCTGTTCCTCGCACGCTCGAACTGGCGGCTGGCGCCGTTCCTCTTTCTGTTCCTCTATCCGCCCCTCTACATCAGCTCGGGCGGGTGGATGGCGGGGCAGCGCGACATTGTGGCCACCGGCTTCCTGCTGGTGGCGTCGCTGCTGGCGCTGCCGGGCTGGCGGCGGGAGGGGCTGGCGATGGCCGGCGCCGGGGCAGCCATCGCCATGGCAATCCTGATCCGCCCGACCTTTCTGAGCTTCCTGGCGGGGCTGGCGCTGCTGGAGTTGCTGCCACTCACCCTCCATCACGCGCGGCGTTCGGGCCGTGGCACCCGCCTCCTTCGGCTCTGCATGGGTTTCGGCGCGGTTATCGGCACCGTGATCATCGCGGGCGTCCTGCTCGGCAACATCGATGACTTCTATGCCCAGAGCGTCGAGTTCGCGCTTTCGGTCTATGCCGGCGACCCGCCGCAGGACTGGCGCGACACGCTACACCTGCTGTTCCTGCGGTCGTGGCACTGGATCGCGGCCCTCGCACTGCTGGGAGCCGCCGCCTGGCTTTGGCGGGACCGGGCGGGGTTCGCGCTCTTTCTGCTGCTCGGCATCATGGCCACCAGTGCGCTGTCCTTCATCGTCCAGAACATGGCCTTCGCATATCATCTGGGGGGCGTTCTGCCCGTGATGGCGCTCTTCGTCGCCGCCGCGTTCGAAACGCTGCTGCGGGTGCGGCAGCAGACAAACGGTGCCACGCGGCTCTTCACCACGGCCGTTTTGCTTCTCGCAGCGCTCATCACCCTGGCCGGCACGGGCAAGAAGCTCCTCAGCCTCTCGGATGGCGGCAAGATGCTGATCGCGGGGGAGATCGCTCCGGGCGATGGCTATGGGCTCAGCGAAGGGGAACGCCGCGAGATCGTGGCGCTTGTCCGGGAAGGCAGCACGTCCAGCGACACGGTGGCTGTCTACGGCACGCATTACGACCTGCCCTTTCGGGCGCAACGCCTCCCGCCCTATCGCTACTTCACGCCGGCGGCCGAGCTCGTGCATCCGGGCTTCGCGCATTACGACGCATGGCTGGCCGAGATCGATGACGGCCTTTCGGCGCGACCGCCCGCCTTCG
The DNA here is from genome assembly GCA_038526025.1 of Pseudomonadota bacterium. Classification (GTDB taxonomy): domain Bacteria; phylum Pseudomonadota; class Alphaproteobacteria; order Rhodobacterales; family Rhodobacteraceae; genus Thermohalobaculum. The sequence continues at coordinate 9,550 of JBCBHB010000034.1, read as the reverse complement.
TGATCGTCGACCGGCGCTTCATCGCGGGCGCCCCGGAGCAGCCGGTGCCGGCGATGCGGGATCGCGTGATCCTGTCGCGACTGATCGACCATATCGACGTCGGCCACGCCGTCGCCTTCGTGAACGAGAACCTGGTGGTCTACCGCGCGCTCCGCTGACGCGCCTACTCGCAGGCGTCGGGGGTCAGGGTCGGATGACGGGTGGCAGTGCCCGGGCCGATGCCGTGGCGCGCGGCCTCGCCGGCATTTACTTCCAGCACCGCGGCGGCGGCACCGTCGGAATGCTGCGGCGCCTCGGAGAAGGGCACAGTGTTCTCGGCCACGTTCAGCACCGTGCCGCCCGGCGCGATGAAGATCATGTCGAGCGAAATGAAGGTGTTACGCATCCAGAACGACGCCTGGCGCGGCGTTTCGAACAGGAACAGCATGCCGGCATCCGACGCCATCTCGGTGCGGAACATCAGCCCCTCGGCGTGTTCGGCCGGCTCGTCCGCGATCTCCACGGTGTAGAGCACCGGCCCGCCTGCCGCCTCCACGATCACCCGGTCCACCGCGCAGGTGGGACCGTCGGCCGCCGCGGGGGGCGCGCCGGCTGCCAGGATCACGGCGAGGAGGGATGACATGACAACGCAGACGCGCAACCGCGCATCGGCCGAAGGGCGCGCGGCGCGGCGACGGGCCAGCTCGAAAGCCGAACGCCCGAAGGTCGCGCCGCTGGGGCTCACGCGCCCTCGCCGCCTTCGCCGCCGCCCGCCTTCTTGAGATCGTTCTCGACGACTGCCGTCTCCCACAGGCGGAGCTCGGCCACCATCAGGCCGCGGGGGCCCTTGAAGGTGCGCACCGCCATGCCTTCGCCGCTGGAGAGATCCGGGAAGCCGCAGCGCCGGACGATTTCCATATGGACGAACACATCGTCCGGGATCCCGAAGACATTGACGAAGCCGAAGCCCTTCTGCTTGTCGAACCACTTCACGCGCGCGGGCATGAGCGGGCCGAGATCGGCATCGGTGCTCAGGAAATCCGTGGGCCGCGGACCAGCGTTCATCGCGGGCACGGGCGGCGCGGGCATCACATCGGTTGCAGTTCCGACGTCGTCGATCTCGAGAAGCTCTTGCGCATGGAGGCCTCGCGCCCCCATCGTCGTCGCGACCTTGACGCGCGCCCCTTCGTTGAGAGCGGTGACGCCGAAGTTGCGGACGCAGGACGCATGGACCATCACGTCGCTACCGCCATCGTCGGGTACAACAAAGCCGTAACCCTTTACGGCATCGTACCATTTGACCAAGCCGGTGATCACAGAGCCCGATGAAACGTTTTCTTCCGCCAATCGGCGACCTCCGAGAGTGTTTGGGCCGTTTGCAGCACTCATTTAGCTACCCCGTCTTTCTGACGTTTTCACTGCCAGGACCGCACGCTGCAAATGGAAGGTGGTCAGGACGCTTACGCCGTGTGTTGCATGTCAACTATACGACGACCGAGAGAGCAAGATGGTTCCCCCATCTTCTCCTGCCTCTCTGTGCTGCATTGGCCGGATGCGTGCAACCGCAGAGCGCAAACACACCGAGCCAGAGCCGGCTCGAAACAGTCGTCGTCACGCAACAGGGCGTTAGGATTGCCGCGAAAGGTGAACGAGAAGTTACCAAAGCAATAACCCTTGCGGAAAAAGTCGACGCAACGCGGCTTGCGCGGCGGGCCGGCGGGGCGCGCGTGCGGGCGGCCGAGGTGCCGATCCTGTCGCAAACGACCCTCGGCCTCGCTTTTCTCGACCTGCCGGGGCCGCGCGCCCTTGCCTATGGCGATCCACCGCAACGCTGCCCGGCGGTCGGCCTGTCGACGCCGGGTGCGAGCGGGCGGGCCATGGCGGTGGAGACGGCCTTCGGCGCGTGCTTCGCGGAGCTCGAGCGCCGGCGGGACACGCTGCCGGGCGGGGACCAACCCTGCGGCTGCCGGCTGGGTGCGGTCGATAACGTGGTCCTCCTCTCCCGCGAGCAGACGGCCTATGCCAGGGGGACCGCCGCGCGGTTGAGAGCCCCGGCCCTGGGGCTCGACGGGCTCTTCGTGGCCGACCCGGCACCGAATGGCGGCATTGTGCTCAGCGATGCGTCGGGGCCCTTCGCGCTTGTGGCCTTCGATCAGGGTGAGGGAACCGCCAGCCTCGTGTTCCTGGACGTGCCAGGCACAATCTTCCGGGGGCGGGACCTGGCCGTTGGCTTCCGGCGGGGACGCCTCGCCCGCCGCCTCTACCTGCAGGACAGCGCGGGCCGGCAGGTGAGCCTGCTCATCGGCTTCGCGCCGGCAGAGCTCGACGCCTACGCGGCGGGCTGGCTGGTGTTTCCGGAAGGGAGCGCGCGGCCGCTGGCGCAGGGCACCGACGCGGCCACGGGCGGATAGGCAGGCTCAGCAGCCGCCCTGGTCGCCCGACGCACGCGTCCACACCTGCGACGCGCCGAAGAGCGAGGAGAGGACATAGCCGCGCACGTTCAGCTTGTTCGATGCGATCACCGAGATCTCGGCGGCGTAGCGCTGGCCGCTGCGGGGATCGAGGATCTCGCCCTCCTCCCAAACGCCATGGCCGGCGCGCTTCAGCCCGCTCACCAGTTCGAGACCGCAAAGCGGGCGGCCCTCCGCGTCGCGCTTGACCGCGCCGCTCTCATCAACCGGCTTGTTGAGCCACACCATCTCGCCGCACGCGCCCGTCTCGCAGGCCGCGATCTCGACGATGGCGTTGCCGCTCTCGGTCCGCCAATAGCCGAAGGCGGGGTCGGTCGCGCTGGTCACCGGCGCGGCCAGGCCGAAACCGGCGAGGGCGAAGACGGCGGCGACAGCAATGTGCGATGCGGTGCGGGGCATCGGGCGCGCTCTCAAGTTTGTCGTGTTGCGTGGGGCGGCGAGTCCAGATGACTCGCGTGGCCTTACCAATGGGTAAAAATGGGCGGACTTACAAGGGGCGTGCCATAAGTGACACGGAGCTGATGCGATCTTGCCACTTGCCGTCCTCCCGCCAGCCGATGACCGTGGCGCGGCAGGGGAGGTGCTGCGGGTATGTTCCAGTCATTTGAAATCACGGCGGATAGCAGCCAGAGCGCGGCACGGCTTGCGGCGCTACGCGAGCGCCTCGCCACCCTCGGCGCGGCCGGTCTGCTGGTGCCGCGCGGCGACGCGCATCAGGGCGAGACGGTGGCTCCCTCGGACGAGCGGCTGGCCTGGCTGACCGGCTTCACCGGCTCGGCAGGTCTCGCCATCGTGGGCCCGCGCCGCGCCGGCCTGCTGGTGGACGGGCGCTACACGCTGCAGGCGGCCGACCAGGTGGACACCACGGCCTTCGAGATCCTGCCGGCACATGACACGGATCCGGCGCAATGGGTCGCGTCGCTGCTGGAGGAAGACGAGGCGCTGGCCTACGACCCCTGGCTCCATGGCGAGGGGGAGATCGCACGCTACGAGAAGGCGCTCGGCCGACCGCTCCTGGCTCTCGAGGCCAACCCCATCGATGCGCTTTGGGACGACCGCCCGCCGCCGCCCGCCGGCGCTGTCAGCGTTCACCCGGAGCCGCTGGCGGGCGAGAGCGCTGCCTCCAAACGCACCCGTCTCGCGGCGAAGCTGGCGGAAGAGGGCATCGCCGCTGCCGTCATCAGCCTGCCGGACAGCCTCTGCTGGCTCCTCAACATCCGCGGCAGCGACCTCTCGCGCAGCCCGGTGGCGCAGGGCTTCGGCATCCTGCATGCCGATGGGCGCGTGGATATGTTCATGGCGCCCGAGAAGATCGATGGCGCCGTCAGTGCCCATCTCGGCAACGAGGTGAGCGTCGCGCCGGTCGCGGATCTCGTGCCGGCGCTGGGTGCGCTCGGCGACGTGAAAGTCCGGGCGGACAAGGCGAGCTGCCCCCTCGCTCTGGTAAAGGCGCTGGAGGCCGGAGGGTCGACGCTCGACTGGGGGCGGGACCCCTGCATCGCGCCGAAGGCGACGAAGAACGCGGCTGAACTCGATGGCATGCGCACGGCCCACCGGCGGGACGGGGCCGCGATGGTCCGCTTCCTCGCCTGGCTCGACGGCGCGCTCGCGGCCCGTGAGACGCTCGACGAGATCACGGTGGCCCGCCGGCTCGAGGGCTTCCGCGAGGCGACGGATGCGCTGCTCGACATCTCCTTCGACAGTATCGTGGGTGCCGGGCCGAACGGCGCCATCGTGCACTACCGCGTGAACGAGGAGAGCAACCGCCGGATCATCCCGGGCGAGCTTCTGCTGGTGGACAGCGGCGGGCAGTACCGCGACGGGACGACGGACATCACCAGGACCCTCGCCACGGGCCCCGGCGCGGATGGGGAGGCGGACCCCGTGGCGCGGCGCGCCTTCACGCTCGTGCTCAAGGGCATGATCGCCGTGGCGACCGCCCGCTGGCCCGCGGGCCTGACCGGGCGGGACCTCGACCCGCTGGCCCGGGCGGCACTCTGGCGGGCAGGCCTCGACTACGACCACGGCACGGGACACGGCGTCGGCGCCTATCTCAACGTGCATGAGGGCCCGGCTAGCCTGTCGCGCCGCGGCGGGGAGGTGGCGCTCGAGCCCGGCATGGTGCTCTCGGACGAGCCCGGCTGCTACCGCCAGGGCGCCTGGGGCATCCGCATCGAGAACCTGCTGGCCGTCACGCCGCCCGCCGTGCCCGAGGGGGGCGAGCGCGAGATGCTCGGCTTCGAGACGCTGACGCTCGCGCCCATCGACCGCCGGCTGATCGTGCCCCAGCTGCTGGATCCGTCCGACCGGGCCTGGCTCGACGCCTACCACGCCCGGGTGGCCGAGGAGATCGGGCCCCTGCTGGCAGACCCCGACGATGCCGCCGCGCGCGCCTGGCTGAGCGCCGCAACGGCACCGCTGGCCGATTGATCGTCACGAAACCGACAAGGCTGCCGGATAGACGCGCCGCAAAACGAGAGGGAGGGGCCGATGCCCGAGATCAGGATCACGCCGGCCAGCGGCACGGTGGTGGTGCGCGCCGGCGGCGCAGTCATCGCCGAGAGCACCAGTGCCCTCATGCTCGAGGAGGACGGGCACGATCCGGTCTTCTACATCCCGCGCGGGGATATCGGGATGACCTTCCTCGACCCTTCGGCCACGCGCACCACCTGCCCGCATAAGGGCGAGGCGGTGCATTTCGACCTGGTGGCGAAGTCCGGCCCCATCCGCGACGCCGCCTGGTCCTACGAGACCCCGCATGACGCCGTGGCCGCGATCGCCGGCATGGTGGCGTTCTACGGCAACAAGGCCGCCGTCGAGGTGCTCTGACGCCCGGCCGACACGCCTCGCCGCCGGCGGCGCGCCGTGCTACCGTCCATCGGAAGGCTGCAGGACTGCCCGCCGCCCTTGGTGGCGATCCGGAAGCATCTTCAGAATGTTCGCGAGACGTTCATAGACCACCGCCAAAGCTGACGTGGGTGGGCGCGGGCGCGGGCGCGGGCGCATCCAAGAGACGTTCCGCCGGCTCGGCGCGCACGGAAGCGCTCCCTGCCCTGCTCAGGAATGCTCCTCGCGCAGTTCCTCTTCGAGGCGGCGGCTATAGGCGCTGAGGGCATCCGTGTGGAAGAGCGCGCCGATCAGCTCCGGCTCGCCCCCCCGTTCGCGCGGGCGCTCCATCACGGGCACATAGGGCCGCCCTGCGCGGCGGAGCAGCGGCAGGGCCTCCTCCAGCGTGTCCTTCCGCGTGAGCCAGAAGCCCTGCGCCTGCAGCTCCCAGCACCCGCTATCCGGCGCGCCATTGTCCGCGCCGCGCACGCGCATCAGATGCCCCACATCCAGCGTGGTGCGCAGATAGCCCTGCGGCCCGTCCGCCAGGTGCAGCCCCTGCCGTTCGAGCTGCGTGATGAAGAAGGAGCGCGCCACCAGCCGGTCCGCCACCACGGAAGCCAGGGCGATCGAGACCATCACGGCCATGCCCGCCTGCCAGTCCCCCGTCAGCTCGATGATGATGAGGGTGGACGAGATCGGCGCCCCCAGAACCGCCGCGGCCACGCCCCCCATGCCGGCGAGAGCATAGAGCCCCTGGCTCCCCTGCACCGCCGGGAAGATATCGATGGCCACCGAGCCGAAGGCCGTCCCCGTCAGCGCCCCCAGCATCAGCGCCGGCGAGAACACCCCGCCCCCCATGCGCCCCGCAAAGGTCGCCGAGACCGCCACCACCTTCACGATCGCGAAGGCCACCGCGGTCCAGAACGGGATCTCCGAGATCAGCGCCTTCGTCGTGGTCTCGTAGCCGACGCCGATGATATGCGGGAAGGCCAGCGCCATCAGCCCCAGAACGAAGCCCGCCATGGCCGGGCGCAGCCAGTTGGGGATGGCCAGCCGCGCCTGCACCCGGTCGCCCACCGTCTCCGCGAAGAAAATCGTGCGCATCATGGTGACGGCCACGAGCCCCGAGAGGATGCCGAGCAGCATGAAGGCCGGCAGCTCCGTGTAGAAGCCGATGGTGTTCTCGGGCAGCGTGTACTCGGTCACGTTGCCGAGATGGAGCCGGCTCACCACCGCCGCCACCACCGAGGCGAGCACGATGGGCCCGAAGCTGTGGAGCGCGAAATGCCGCAGCACCACCTCGAGCGCGAAGAGCGCGCCCGCCAGCGGCGCGTTGAAGCTCGCCGAAACCGCCGCCGCGGCCGCACAGCCCAGCACATCCCGTGCCGCGAGCTCCTTCAGCTGGAACCGCTCCGATACCCAGGACGCGATCACGGCGCCGATATGCACCGCCGGCCCCTCCCGCCCCGTGGACCCGCCGGTGGAGAGCGTGATGAGCGCCGCCCCGGCGGAGGCGAGCCCCGGTGCCCGCTCCACCCGCCCGCCCCGCACGGCGGCGGCCTGGATCACGTCCGAAACCCCGCGCGCCTTGCCGTCCGGCGTGAACCGGTCCAGCAGCACCCCGACAGCCAGCCCCCCCAGCACCGGCACCGGCAGCACCAGGTACCAGGGCAGCCCCGCCGCATAGGAATGGATCACCTCGTCGGAGGCGCCGTAGAAGATCGTCTGCAGGAACGGGATGGCGCTGCGGAAGAGCGTCACGGCGTAGCCCGTGATCACGCCGAGCAGGATGGCGATCATCCAGAGCGGCGCCTGCCGTCTGAGCCCGTGCACACCGCCCCGCGCGGCACTCTCCGGCAGCAGCCGGCGCCCGGCAAGCCGTGCCGCCGCCGAAAGCCGGCGCCGGCGCGCCCAGCCGAACCGCCCCGCCCTCAGCCGAGCGAAGAGATCCGCGCGCCCAGCATGCGCATTAGCAGGCCGCGGCCCGCGCGGCGCCTCGTCCATGCTGTCCGTGTCCGAGGGCGGGCACGCGCCCTTGCCGGCGCCCGCGCCGGGCGTCGGGTTCCCGCCTGCCGCGTCCTCCGCAGCATCGTCGGCGCGCTCGGCCATCGCCCCCGTTCCACCAACACCCGTCGCCCGTCTGCGTCCCTCCCGGGCGTACCCGCTCGGCCGGGGCGCTCAACGCAGGCTCGAGACTATCCGTCCCGCGTGCCGACCGGAAGAGCAGACCGCTGCCCGTCGCCCATGGCCGGGCGATGGCTGGCGGGTGGGCCCCTGAGGGCCGAACGGCCCGAAGCGGGGGCGCCCGTCAGCCCGCCCTATCCCCGCCTGATGCCGATCACGGCCCCCACCGCCGGGTCCCGCGGCAGCGCGCTGTGCGCGTCGCGCTGGCGGCCCAGCCCCGCCGCCACCGTGTCGGGATAGGGTGCGGAGCGGCGCGCCGCCAGGTCCACATTCACCGAAAGCGTCTCGTAACAGGCCGCCACCGCCCCGTCCCGCGCCCGGATCATCCTCACGAAGGCATGGCAGCGCTTGTGGTCCGCATCGAGGACAACCGCCTCGCAATGGAAGGCCTCGCCCTCCAGAAGCTCCGCGCGGTAGTGGATCTGCGTCTGCAGCGCCATGGGCCCCTGCCCCCGGCTCTGCACCGCCGAGGGCCCGATATCGAGCGTCTCGTAGACCTCGTCGAGCGCCCGGTCGAAGGCCAGCGTGTAATAGGCCACGTTCATATGCCCGTTATAGTCGATCCAGGCGGGCTCCACGGTCTGCGTGGCGGTCCGGATCGGGGCGGCCTCCGGCGGCTTCGTCGCGGCGTCTTGCATGCTTGTTCCTCCCGGGCCGACAGCCTAACGCTGAGAGCATACGCACGCGCAAGGGAGGCGCCCATGACGATTGCGAGCCAGGACCTGAAGCCCGGGATCGGCGCCGCCATCGCCGCTCTCGCCCCCCGTTTCGGCGACCGCCTCGCGACGGGCGAGGCCATCCGGGCGGAGCACGGGCGGGACGAGGCGCATCACACCCACCGCCTGCCCGATGCGGTGATCTGGCCCGAGAGCACGGACGAGGTCGCCGAGGTCGCGCGCCTCTGCAACGCCCATGGCTGCCCCATCGTGCCCTGGGGCACGGGCACCTCGCTCGAGGGTCATGTCATCCCCGTGCGCGGCGGCATCAGCCTCGATATGAGCCGGATGGACCGGGTGCTGGCCGTGCATGCGGAGGACATGGACGTCACGGTCCAGCCCGGCATCCGCCGCAAGCGGCTGAACGAGGAGCTGCGCGACACCGGGCTCTTCTTCCCCGTCGACCCCGGCGCGGACGCCTCCATCGGCGGCATGGCGGCCACCCGGGCCTCGGGCACCTGCGCCGTGCGCTACGGCACCATGCGCGAGGCGGTGCTCGCCACGGAGGTGGTGCTGGCCGATGGCCGCGTGATCCGCACCGGCAGCCGGGCGCGCAAGAGCTCCGCGGGCTACGACCTTACCCGCCTCATGGTCGGCTCCGAGGGCACGCTCGGCATCGTCACCGAGCTCACCCTGCGCCTCCACGGCATCCCCGAAGCCGTCACCGCCGCCACCGCCGCCTTCGCGCGCGTCGACGACGCGGTGCGCACGGTGATCGAGACCATCCAGTGCGGCGTGCCCATCGCCCGGATCGAGCTGCTCGATCCGCTGACCATCCGCGGCTTCAACGCCTATGCGGGCTACGACATGCCCGAGAAGCCCACGCTCTTCCTCGAGTTCCATGGCTCGGAAGCGGGCGTGGCCGAGCAGGCCAGGACCGTGGGCGCCATCGCGGACACCAATGGCGGGCTCGGCTTCCAGTGGACCGCCAAGCCGGAAGAGCGAAGCCGCCTCTGGCAGGCGCGGCACGACGTCTACTACGCCCAGCAGGCGCTCCGCCCCGGCTCCAAGGGCTATGTCACGGATATCTGCGTGCCGATCTCCCGCCTCGCCGAGGCCATCGCCGAGACCGAGAAGGACCTCGCGGAGAGCGACCTCATCGCCCCCCTCGTCGGCCATGTGGGGGACGGCAACTTCCACCTCGCCATCCTGATCGAACCCGGCCATCCGGAGGAGACGGCCAAGGCGGGGCGGATCGCGGACCGGCTTTCCGAGCGGGCCCTCGCGCTCGGCGGCACGGTTACCGGGGAGCATGGCGTCGGCCTCGGCAAACGCCGCTTCATGGAGGCCGAGCACGGCGAGGCCTGGGCGGTGATGGGCGCCATCAAGCGGACGCTCGACCCCAACGGCATCATGAACCCCGGCAAGCTG
>JBCBHB010000033.1:0-10712 GCA_038526025.1 Pseudomonadota bacterium | reverse complement strand
CCGCCCGCTGGTATCGTCGCGGCCTCCGGCGGCAACCATGGCGCCGCCGTCGCCTTTGCCGCCCGCCAGCTCGGCCACCGCGCGCGGGTCTACGTGCCCAAGATCGCCGGGCCCGCGAAGATCGGCCTGATCGAGCGGACGGGGGCGGATCTCGTCATCGTCGATGGCGCTTACGACGAAGCGCGCGAGCAGGCGGAGGCCTGGGAGGCGGAGACGGGGGCGGCCCAGGTCCATGCCAATGATGGCTCGCTCACGGTGGCAGGACAGGGCACAGCCATCCGCGAATGGGAGGCGCAGGGGCTCGTGGCCGATACGGTGCTGATCGCCGTGGGCGGCGGGGGGCTCATCGGCGGTGCCCTCGCCTGGCTTGCCGGCAGGCGCAAGGTGGTCGCAGTGGAGCCCGACGCCGCGCCCACCCTCGCCGTCACGCTCTCGGAAGGGTGGGGGACGCGCGTGCCCGTCGGCGGGATCGCCGCCAACGCCCTCGGCGCCCGCTATCTCGGCCGGGAATGCTACGAGCTTGCCCGAGCTCATGGCGTCGAGAGCGTGCTGGTCAGCGAGGGCGCCATCGCCGAGGCACAGCGCCGCCTCTGGCAGGACCTCCGGATCCTGGCCGAGCCGGCCGGCGCCGCGGCCCTCGCCGCGCTCACCGGCGGCGCCTACCGGCCCGAGCCGGGGGAACGCGTCGCCGTCCTCCTCTGCGGCGCCAACCCCGCGCCCGATCCGCTGGTAAGCGTGGTGCCCGAGCCCGATCCGGCGCCAGAGCGGCGCTGATGCCGCTCCAGAACCGCGTTCTGCCCACGGGCGAGATCGTGGCGGCCCCCTGGCGCGGCCATGTGATGGGCAATCGCGGCTGTTTGCACCGATCCGACGACACGCTCGGCCCGGCGCGCTGGCGCCATGCCAACTGGGTCGCCTGCCACATCGCCTTCCGCGGCCGCCACCGCCTGCCCATGCCGCCGCCCGGCAGCCTCACGGTCTACACCGCCCTTTTCTTCTGGGACGAAGCTGCCGCCTTCGCCGCGGGCCATCGCCCCTGCGGCGAATGTCGGAACGCCGCCTGGCGTCGCTTTCGCGCCCTTTGGGAGGCGGCCGGCCTCCCCGGCAGCGGCGCCACGGGCATCGATCGGACGCTGCAGTCCGCGCGCCTCTCCGAGGGCCGGGGGCCCCGGCCGCACCGCCGCTTTGAAGCGGCGGCCGCATCCCTTCCGGACGGATGCTTCATGATCGGAGAAACCGGGCCGGCGGTCATCCTCGGCGATACGTGCCGACCATGGGACCCCGCGGGCGGTTACGGCCCGCCCCAGGCGCGGCCCAAAGGCACGGTCACGGTCCTGACACCCGAGCCCATCGTCGCCGTTCTGGCGGCGGGCTACCGGCTGGCCATCGACGCACCGCTCATCGACTGAGCCGCCTCACGACGGGGCCGGTGGGTGGGCGAGGGCCGGCGGCAGCCGGCACGAGTGCACCCGGTGGCCCCTACTTCACCTCGCCGGGCGCCGGGGTCGCCAGATTGTCGAGCTGGGCCATGCCGGTCACGTGGAACCCGCCATCGACGAAGATCAGGTCTCCCGTCGTCCCCGCGCCGAGGTCGGAGAGCAGGTAGAGCGCGGCACCGCCCACGTCCTCGAGCTTCGCGTTCCGGCGAAGCGGCGCGTTGTCCTGCGTTGCCTTGTAGACGCGGCGCGCGCCCCCCACGGCCGATCCTGCCAGCGTACGCATCGGCCCCGGGCTGATCGCGTTCACGCGGATGCCCTGCGGCCCCAGATCGTTGGCGAGGTAGCGGACCGATGCCTCCAGCGCCGCCTTCGCCACGCCCATCACGTTGTAGTTGGGCAGCACCCGCGTCGAGCCGAGATAGGTCATCGTCACCAGCGCCCCGCCTTCCGGCATCAGCTCCGAGGCACGGCGGGCAACGTCGACGAAGCTGTAGCAGCTGATATCCATCGTGCGCAGGAAGTTCTCCCGCGTCGTGTCCGCAAACCGCCCGGTCAGCTCCGCCTTGTCCGAGAACGCGATGGCGTGGACGAGAAAATCGATGCTCCCCCAGCGCTCCCCGATCGTCGTGAACACGCGGTCCATGCTCTCCGCATCGGTCACATCCGCGTCGATCAGGATATCCGCACCGATGCTCTCGGCCAGCGGGCGCACGCGCCGCTCGAATGAGCCGCCCTGATATGTGAAGGCAAGCTCCGCGCCATGGGCGTGCAGCACCTTCGCACAGCCCCAGGCGATCGAGTGATCGTTCGCAACCCCCATGATCAGCCCGCGCTTGCCGGCCATGATGCCGGCGCCCGCCGCCGCGGCGCCCTCGGTTTCACCCGTCATCGCCATACTCCTCAGTCCCCGCGATAGCGGCTGATGGCCAGCGTGCAGTTGGTCCCGCCGAAGCCGAAGCTGTTGGACAGCACGGTATCCAGGCCGGCGTCGTCCACACGCTTCGTCACCACCGGCATTCCCTCGAACTCCGGAGCCAGCGTTTCGACATTCGCCGAGGCCGCGACGTAATCGCCTTGCAGCATCAGGAGGCAGTAGATCGTCTCCTGCACGCCCGTGGCGCCGAGCGAATGCCCCGTCAACGACTTGGTGGAGGAGAACCGCGGCGGCGCCTCGTTGCCGAAGACCGTGCGGATCGCCTCGACCTCCCGGCTGTCGCCCACCGGGGTCGAGGTGCCGTGGGTGTTAATGTAGCCCACCTCGCGGTCGCCCAGCGTCTCCATGGCCTGGCGCATGCAGCGCACCGCGCCCTCGCCCGAGGGCGCCACCATGTCGTATCCGTCGGAGGTGGCGCCGTAGCCCGTGATCTCGCCGTAGATCTTGGCGCCGCGGGCCTTGGCGCGCTCCATCTCCTCCAGCACCACCACGCCTGCGCCGCCGGCGATCACGAAGCCGTCCCGTGCCGCGTCGTAGGCGCGGGAGGCCTTCTCGGGCGTGTCGTTGAACTTCGAGCTCATCGCGCCCATCGCGTCGAAGAGGCAGGAGAGCGTCCAGTCCAGCTCCTCGCCGCCGCCGGCGAACACAATGTCCTGCTTGCCCCACTGGATCTGCTCCACACCGTTGCCGATGCAGTGCGCCGAGGTCGAGCAGGCGGAGGTGATCGAGTAATTGATGCCCTTGATCTTGAAGGGCGTGGCGAGCGTGGCCGAGTTGGTGCTCGACATCGTGCGCGGCACCATCAGCGGCCCCATGCGCCGCGGCCCCTTGGCCTTGGTGATCGTCGCCGCGTCGAACAGGTTCCTCGTGGAGGGGCCGCCCGAGCCCATGACGAGCCCGGTGCGCTCGTGGCTGACCTCGTTCTCCTCGAGCCCCGCATCCGCGATCGCCTGCGTCATCGCGATGTGGTTCCAGGCCGCCCCATCGCCCATGAAGCGCCGCACGCGCTTATCGACATGGGCTTCGATGTCCACATCCGGCTTGCCATGCACCTGGCAGCGGAAGCCGAGCTCCGCATATTCCGGTGCGGAGACAATGCCCGAGCGGCCCTCGCGGAGCGACTGGTCGACGGCCGCCGCGTCGTTGCCGATGGAGGAGACGATCCCGATCCCTGTGATGGCGACCCGCCGCATCGCAGTGCTCCCTCGCGGGCCCGGGCCCGCCGTTAAGCCTCGCGCGCGCAGCCGGGCTCAGCCCGCCGCGGCTTCTGCCTCTGTCGTGAAGAGGCCCACGCGCATGTCCTTTGTCACGTAGATGACTTCGCCATCGGCTTCCATGGTGCCGTCGGCGATGCCGAGTTTCAGTTTCCGGTCGATGATCCGCTTCAGGTTCACGGTGTAGCGCACGAGGCTCACGCCCGGCGTCACCATGCCCGAGAACTTCACCTCGCCGACCCCGAGCGCCCGGCCGCGCCCCGGCATGCCGCGCCAGCCCAGGAAGAACCCCGTCAGCTGCCAGAGGGCGTCGAGCCCGAGGCAGCCGGGCATCACCGGATCGCCGAGGAAGTGGCACTGGAAGAACCAGAGGTCGGGCTTCACGTCGAGCTCGGCCACGGCCTGACCCTTGCCGTCGGGCCCGCCGTCCTCGGTGATCGAGGTGATCCGGTCGAACATCAGCATGGGCGGCGCCGGCAGCTGCGCGTTCCCGGGCCCGAACAGCCGGCCCTCCGCGCAGGTAATCAGCGCATCATAGTCATAGCTCGTCGCCCGCGCCTGCATCCGCCTCCCCCGGCGTATCTGCGCCCCTTGCCGGGGCATTCGGGCGCGACGCCTAGCATCGCCTCCCGGGGTGCACAAGCCGTGCCTGCCCCAGCGTCCTGCAGCGCAGGAGCGTTAACCCAGAAATTTCAGCTGTTTTGCGTCGCAAGGGCATTATGTGATAGCCGTTAGAGTGACGAAGCGAGCAGGGCACCACCCACGTGACGAACGACGCTGTAGCAATGACGCCCGAGGACCGCGCGCGCGCCTGGCTGGCGAGCGCCGATCTGCGGCCGACGCGCCAGCGCCAGGCTCTGGCGATGCTGCTGGTCGGCGACGGCAACAACCGGCACGTGACGGCCGAGGGCCTGTTCGAAGCGGCCCAGGCCGCCGGGGAGAAGGTCTCGCTCGCAACCGTCTACAACACGCTCCACAGCTTCACGGAAGCCGGCCTGATGGCCGAGGTGCGTGTCGATGGGAGCCGCAGCTATTTCGATACCGATGTCTCGGATCATGCCCATTATTTCTGGGAGGATGAGGGCCGGGTAACCGATGCGCCGGAGAACGCCGTGCGCGTCGAAAGCCTCGCGCCTGCACCGGAAGGCGCTGAGATCGCGAAGATCGATGTGGTGATCCGCCTGCGTCGCCGCTAAGCCGCCGTACTGGAACCCGCCTCGAAACGGCTGCATTCATTCGGTGTTATCTGCGCGCGAGCCCCAATGGCTGCGGCATACGCCCCGGGAGAGTGGCCGTGAAGCTCATCGTTCAGATCCCCTGCTACAACGAAGCCGCCACCCTGCCGCAGACCGTGGCGGACATTCCGCGCAACGTGCCGGGCTTCGACAGCGTCGAGATCCTGATCGTCGATGATGGCTCGTCCGATGGTACGGCGGAGGTGGCCGCCCGCATCGGCGTCGATCACATCATCCGGCATCCGCGCAACATGGGCCTCGCGCGCACGTTCTCCCGCGGCCTGCGCGAATGCCTCGTCCGGGGTGCGGACGTCATCGTAAACACGGATGGGGACAACCAGTATGCGGGCGACTGTATCCGCGACCTCGTGGCCCCCATTCTCGCCGGCGAGGCAGACATTGCGATCGGCGACCGCGGCACGGACCGGATCGACCATTTCTCGCCGCTGAAGCGCCTTCTGCAGCGCTCCGGCAGCCGGGTGGTCCGCACGATTTCGGGTCTGGATGTCGAGGACGCGGTCTCGGGCTTCCGGGCCTATTCGCGGGAGGCGGCGCTCTCGACCAACGTGCTCTCCGAGTTCAGCTACACGATCGAGACGCTGATCCAGGCGGGCAACAACGGCATCGCCGTCGTCTCCGTGCCTGTCCGGACCAACCCGGTCACGCGCGAATCGCGCCTGTTCAAGAGCATCCCGAGCTTCCTCTCGAAGCAGCTCATCACGCTGCTTCGCTCTTACGTGATGTACTACCCGCTGCGCGTCTTCACCGCGATCGGCATGCTGCTGGTTCTGGCCGGCACGCTGCCGGTGGTGCGCTTCGTCTGGTTCTTCCTGCAGGGAGACGGGGAGGGGCGCCTGCAGTCCCTCGTCATCGGCGGGGTCTTCGTCGTGGTCGGCTTCATTACGCTGACCCTGGCGCTGCTGGCCGATGCGGTTGCCATGAACCGGCGCCTGCTGGAGCAGACGCTGCGGAGCGTTCGCCGCCTCGAACTCGGCGCCCAAGGCATGCCGGCAGATGAGGGCGCTGCCGAGGCGCCGGCGGCTGGAGAGACCCCGCCCGAACTTCCCGCCGAAAGGCCGCGCCGCGCTGCAGGCTAACGCGGCCAGATCTCTCCGCGGTCCACGCCCCAGAGTACCTCCTTCGGTACCCAGCCGATGACGTCGCCCGCCTCGATCTCGCACCAGTCGCGTCCGCATTGGCGAAGGTCGGCAACCACCCCGCTTTCGGCCTCCGCCATCAGGGCAGCCGCGGTCTCGGGGTGGCCGAGCAACCGGGCGCGCTCGGCGGTTACCAGCACGGTCCGCCGCCCGGTGAGAAGCGAGTGATAGACCCAGCCGCTGGCATTGTCGCTGTCCACGATCTGGCGCCAGTCCCGGTACTCGCCGATCACACGGACCGGCAGGCCCGCCCGCCGGAACACCCAGTCCATGCGGTACTCGAGGCCGGGGCCGCGTCGCACGTTGATCTCGTTCGACCGGAGCGAGACATAGCGCGGCATCGGCAGGTTGGTGACCGGGCCGACGCCGATGGCGCCCGAACGGGAGCCTCCGGGGCTTGCCGGTGCCTGCGGGGCGGTCAGCGTCTGCGGTGCGCTCAGCCCGCCGCCCTGGGCCCCCGCGAACGGCGCGCTGAGCGCCAGAACGGCACCGAGCCAGAGCCCCAAAACCATACGCAAGAAGGCCATGGTCCGCCCCCTCATCCTTGCCGACATCCAACGCACCCCGGTCATCGATCCTCTCCGGTCGTCTACGACCACACTGCGGCCCTGCGCAATTTCCTTTCAATCGGGCCGCGGACCGGTCTACCAATCGATCCGGTCGCAAATATGGGGAAAATGCGGATGAGCCGGAAGCGCCTGACCGTTGTCGTCACTCGGAAATTACCCGAGGCGGTGGAGACACGCATGCGCGAACTGTTCGAGGTGCGCCTCAATGAGAGCGACGCGCCAATGAGCCAGTCCGCCCTTGGAGAAGCCGTGGCAACGGCGGACGTGCTGGTGCCGACGGTAACGGACAAGATCGATGCGGGTCTCCTTGGCCGGGCGGGCGAGCGCCTGAAGCTGATCGCGAATTATGGCGCCGGCTTCGATCATATCGATGTGGAGACCGCCCGCGCCCGCGGCGTTCTCGTCTCCAACACCCCCGGCGTGCTGACCGAGGACACGGCCGACATGACCATGGCCCTGATTCTCGCGGTGCCGCGCCGGCTGGCGGAGGGGCAGGCGCTCATCCAGTCCGGCGACTGGGCGGGCTGGAGCCCCACGGCCATCATGGGCCACCGCATCTGGGGCAAGCGGCTCGGCATCGTCGGCATGGGGCGCATCGGCCAGGCCGTCGCCCGCCGCGCCCGCGCCTTCGGTCTCCAGATCCACTACCACAACCGCCGGCGCCTGCATGAGGACATCGAGGCGGAGCACGAGGCCACCTATTGGGAGAGCCTCGACCAGATGCTGGCGCGGATGGATATCGTCAGCGTCAACTGCCCGCACACGCCCGCCACGTTCCACCTGCTCTCCGCCCGCCGCCTCGCGCTCATGAAACCCACGGCCTTCGTGGTGAACACAGCGCGCGGCGAGGTGATCGACGAGAACGCGCTGACCCGCATGCTGGTGAAGGGAGAGCTTTCGGGTGCCGGTCTCGACGTCTTCGAGAAGGAGCCGGGCGTGAACCCGCGCCTCATGGGCCTGCCGAACGTGGTGCTGTTGCCGCATATGGCCTCCGCCACCGAGGAAGGGCGGCTCGAGATGGGCGAGAAGGTGATCATCAACATCAAGACCTTCGCCGACGGGCACCGCCCGCCCGATCAGGTGGTCCCCTCCATGCTCTAACGCCGCGGCCTCCGGGCCGCCCGCGGGAGACGCCCCATGCCTGAGCGGATGAAGGAAGCGCAGCACCTCGCGCTCATGAGCGTCGGTATCGGTCTCGCTGTGCTGGTCCTGAAGCTGTCGGCCTGGTGGATCACCGGGTCCGTGGCGCTTCTGTCCGATGCGCTCGAGAGCGTGATCAACGTGGTGGCCGCGGGCGCCGCACTGATGGCGCTTCGTCTTGCCGCCCGCCCGCCGGACGACAATCATCCCTGGGGCCACCACAAGGCCGAGTACCTTTCCGCCGTGTTCGAGGGCGTGCTGATCGTCCTTGCCGCGGTCTCCATCATCACGGCGGCGGCGGACGGGCTGGTAAACCCGCGGCCCATCGAGGCGCCGCTGATCGGTCTCCTCGTGAACGGCCTCGCAACAGCGATCAACGCGGTCTGGGGGCTCTACCTTCTCCGCGCCGGCCGCCGCCTGCACTCCCCGGCCTTGCGTGCCGATGCCCACCACGTGCTCACCGATGTCTGGACCTCGGCCGGCGTGATCGCGGGGCTGCTTCTCGTGCCGCTTACCGGCTGGCTATGGCTCGACCCGGTCCTCGCCATCGCGGTTGCGCTCAACATCCTGTGTCACGGATACGGCCTGCTGCGGGAAGCGGCGGGCGGCCTGATGGACGAGGCGCCCGACCCGGCCCTCATTGCCAAGCTGGAGGCGGCCATCGGGTCGCATGGAGAGGGCGCGATCGAGGCGCATGACATCCGCACGCGCCAGGCCGGGCACCTCCTCTTCATCGACTTTCACCTCGTCGTCCCCAGCGCCATGACCGTGGCTGAGGCGCACAGGATCTGCGACCGGATCGAGGATGCGCTCCGAGACGCCGCGCCGGGCGACGCCACAATCACCATCCATGTCGAGCCCGCAGACAAAGCCAAGCAGGGCGCGGCGGTGGTATTCTGAGCGTCGCTTTGGCAGCATCGCGGTGCTTCATGATGCCTTGTCGGAGACCCGATGCGCCTCACGCTTATTCACCCGCAAACCATGGTCTTCACCTGCAAACGCGTGATGGAAGACCCCGCCGCCATGTGCTTCGTCGCGCATGATGAGGACGGCGACTGGTCTTTTCTCTGCGACGGCTACCACTCTGGCGACGAGGCCGATCCCGAAGACGCCATCGACACGCTCTTCGCGGCAGACCTCACCAGCCGCTTCCCGCAGCTCGACAGCCTCGAGCATCTCGAGCGCGATCAGGAGGCAGACCAGGACCCCGAGGGCACCTGGCATGTGGTGCCCGCGCGTGAGGTGCCGCCTGTCGCAGCACTCGAAGGCTGGTCCTATACCTGCGCCTGCTGTGGAAAGGAGAAGGTCGGTGTGCCCGAGCTCTCCTGCCTGGGCCCCGATCTCTGGGCCTCGCGCAACCGCGTGGAGGGCGTGCGCGAGGTCGAGAAGGACAGCGACTTCTGCGTGCTTGAGGTCGATGGCACACGGCATTTCTACATCCGCGTGCTCCTGCCCATCCCGCTGCCCTTCGCCGGGCGGGCCGACGACCACTGGTGCTTCGGGGTCTGG
The DNA here is from genome assembly GCA_038526025.1 of Pseudomonadota bacterium. GTDB lineage: Bacteria > Pseudomonadota > Alphaproteobacteria > Rhodobacterales > Rhodobacteraceae > Thermohalobaculum. The sequence goes on along the minus strand of JBCBHB010000033.1, from coordinate 1,515 downwards.
ACCACGCTCTCGGAGAAAAACTTCGATGCCTACCGTGCAGGTTTTCAAACCGGAGAAGCGGCGCCGGGGCCAATGACCGGGTGGCTCGCGAACAACCTGCCCACCTATCCGGCCGAGCAGATCGGCCTCATCACCGTGCCGCAGCGGGGCAATCGGCGGCCCTACGCCTTCCTCAACAAGGTTCACGCGGAGCATCCGCTCTTCGTCGAACAGCGGGACGGCTGGAGCGAGGAGCAGCTCGCCGAGAAGCTCTCCAGCATCATGCCATGTCGGGACGGGAACTAATGGACATCTTTGCCTTCGAAGCCGTCGTCATCCGCCCGGCCACGCTGGCCGACGCGTCAGCCATCGCCACGATCCACGGCGACGCCTACGAGCACACTTATGGCCTGACCGGGGCGGCGTTGCGCGAGGCGCGGGAGGAGCGTGCAGCCCGCTGGCCCCGCATCCTCGGCGGGGAGACGCGGCCGATCACCGTGCTCGTTGCCGTGGTAGGGGAGGAGGTCGTTGGCTTCGCCGCGACCTATCCGGTGGTCGACGACTGGCGCTGGGAATACCTTGCCAGTCTTTACTGCACGGCTGAAACGCAGGGCTCCGGCATCGCGGCGCTGCTGATGCGCGAGCTGGCGGACCGGCTATTGGCTGTTGGCCGTCGCCGCCTTCGCGCGCTGGTTCTGGGAAGCAACGCCCGTGCACGGGCATTCTATGCCCGGATGGGAGCGCGGGAGGTCGGCGAGCAGCCGGGCGATCTTGGCGGCGCGCCGGTGACCGATATCGTGCTGGAATGGGACTGCATGGCGGATCTCGCCACGGCCGCCCGCCGCGCGCTCGATGCTCGACGGGCGCCGCCGCTTGCTCTTGCGGTTGCCGAAGCGCCGGTCGTTCGCGGCAAACCGCACCCTGATGGTGTGGCCGAGGCCGCGCGCGAGAGGCTGAAGCGGCGGCTCGGCGAGCCCTTCGGTCTCAGCCAGTTCGGCGTCAACCGGCTGGAGCTCGCCCCCGGCTGTCACAGCGCAGCGCCGCATCTGCATACGCATGAGGACGAGTTCGTCACCGTGCTCGAAGGCGAGGTGTGGCTCGTGTCAGGTGGCAGGGAAGAGCGCATGGGGCCCGGGGACAGTGCCGGCTTTCCCGCCGGTTCGGGCCGTGCCCATCACCTGGAGAACCGCAGTGCGCTGCCCGCCGTTCTCCTGGAGGTGGGCTCTCGCCTGCCGGACCGGGATGAGGTGGATTATCTCGGCCAGGACCTTGCGATCCGGCAGCTGCCGGACGGGCGCCGAGCCTATGTCAGGGCCGATGGGACACCGCGTGACGAACCGGTCTGAGCCGCTCCTCACAGGCGGCGAGGCTGGCGCCGGCGCGCCGCCGGGTGTATCCCCACGGCATGGCGCGCGCTGCCTGTGCAGCGGCGCACCAGGGAAGCATCAGGGTCGGATCGCGGAGAGAGGGGCAGGGCATGGCGGGCGACAGCGCCGCTGACGATACGCTCTTCCGTCTTTGGCGCGACGGCGCCCG
>JBCBHB010000032.1:0-10769 GCA_038526025.1 Pseudomonadota bacterium | reverse complement strand
GCGATCATGGACCCGGCCTCGATCCAGCGGCTGATCACCGGCACGGGCTCGCGCGTCTCGCCCGAGGGGCTGGCCCTCTACCGCCGCCTCCTGCGCTGCCCGGGGCATGTGAGTGCAGCGCTCGGCACCATGGCGCGCTGGGACCTCGAGCCCTTGATCGCGGATCTCGACCGGCTCGAGGGCGCGCTGACACTGGTGACCGGCACGGCCGACCGGGCGGTGGGCGAGCGCGATGCGGAGGCGGTGGCCGCCAAGGTGGCGGATACGCGGCTCGTGGAACTCGGCGGCCTCGGCCATCTCGCGCATGAGGAAGCGCCGGAACGGGCCGTGGCGCTGATCCTCGAGGCGGCCCGACGCGCCGGAATCCTGCCGGCGAACGAGAAAGCATGACCGATGAGTAGCGATGCCGTTCTTGCCTCGCCGAGCTGTAAGTCTAGACTGACATACCCGGAGTAAGGATACCATGACGCATCAGCGCCCTATCCCCGACCCGTCGCGCGCCACGCCGCAGCCGCATGCCGTGGTGATCGGGTCCGGCTTCGGCGGTCTCGCCACCGCCGTCCGCCTCGGCGCGCGCGGCTACCGCGTCACGGTGCTGGAGCGGCTTGACTGTCCCGGCGGGCGGGCCCGCGTCTTCCGGCAGGACGGGTTTACCTTCGATGCCGGGCCCACGATCATCACCCTGCCGCATCTGCTCGACGAGCTTTGGGCGCTGTGCGGGAAGGACCGGGCGGCGGATATGCCGCTCGTTGCGATGGATCCGTTCTACCGCATCCGCTTCAACGACGGCAGCCATATCGACTGTTCGGGCGAGCCCGACAAGATGCGGGCCGAGGTGGCGCGGCTCTCGCCAGGCGACGTTGAAGGCTACGAGCGGATGCTCGCCATGGCGTTCGAACGCTACGAGTTCGGGTTCGAGAAGCTCGGCCGGATGGAGTTCTCGAAGCTCGTCACCATGCTCGGCCAGCTGCCGGGGATCGCGATGCGCGGCGGGCACCGCACGGTGGCGGCCGGCGTGCGCCGCTACCTGAAGGACGACCGGCTGCGGACAGCCTTCAGCTACCACCCGCTGCTGATCGGCGGGAACCCGCACGGCACCACGGCGATCTACCTGCTTATCCTCGCGCTCGAGCGCCGCTGGGGCGTCCACTTCGCGATGGGCGGCACCGGTGCCTTGGTGCAGGGCCTCGTTCGGCTGATCGAGGGGAAGGGCAATACCGTGCGCCTCGGCGCGGAGGTGGCGGAGATCGAGGTGGAGAGCGGCCGGGCGAAGGCCGTGCGGCTGGCCACGGGCGAGCGGATCGACGCCGATGTAGTGGTCACCAATGCCGATGCGGCATGGACCTGGAAGCATCTGATCGCGCCCCAGCACCGCGTGCGCTGGACCGATGCGAAGCTCGACCGGGCGGCCTACTCCATGGGTCTCTTCGTCTGGTATTTCGGCACGGATCGGCAGTGGCCGGACGTGCACCACCACACCATGGTGCTTGGCCCGCGCTACAAGGGCCTGCTGCGGGATATCTTCCGGCGGCACAAGCTGGCCGAGGATTTCAGCCTCTATCTCCACCGACCCACCGCGACCGATCCGTCGCTGGCGCCGGAGGGGTGCGATGCCTTCTACGCCCTCTCCCCCGTGCCGCATCTCGACGGGACGACGGATTGGGAAGCGCATGCCGAGCGCTACCGGGCCAAGATCGAGAAGCGGCTCGAGGAGACGGTGCTGCCGGGCCTGAAGGGCCGTGTGGTGAGCCAGCGGATCCTCACGCCGCGCGAATTCGAGACGGATTACCTCGCCTACAAGGGCGCGGGCTTCAGCTTCGAGCCGACGCTCTTCCAGTCCGCCTGGTTCCGCCCCCACAACAAGGCCGAGGGGATCGACCGGCTCTGGTTCGTGGGCGCCGGCACGCATCCGGGTGCGGGCGTGCCCGGGGTGCTCACCTCGGCGGAGGTCGTCGACCGCATGATCCCGGATGCCGCGGTGCTGATGCGGGAGCGGGCGCATGTCTGAGACCATGGCCGCCATCCCGCTCGCCGAGACGGTGGCGGGGCTCGACGACGCGGCGGCCTGCGCCGCCATGATCCGCGGCGGCTCGAAGAGCTTCCACGCAGCCTCTCTCGTCCTGCCCCGGCGCGTACGCTTGCCCGCCTACGCGCTCTACGCCTTCTGCCGGCTGGCGGATGATGCGGTGGACCTGCGCGGCGGCCCCGGGGCGGCGGCCCGGCTGCTCGACCGGCTGGGCAGGCTCTACGCTGGCAAGCCGCAGGCGCATCCGGCCGACAGGGCCTTCGCCGAGGTCGTGCAGCGCCATCGCATCCCGATGGATATCCCCGCCGCGCTGATCGAGGGCCTTGCCTGGGACGAGGCGGGGCGGCGCTTCGAGACACTGCGCGACGTGGAGGACTATTCGGCCCGCGTCGCCGCCACCGTCGGCGTGATGATGACGCTGATCATGGGCGAGCGGCGGCCCGAGGTTCTGGCCCGGGCCTGCGATCTCGGCACCGCCATGCAGCTCTCCAACATCGCCCGCGATGTGGGCGAGGATGCGAGGGCCGGGCGCCTCTACCTGCCCCGCGCCTGGCTGCGGGCGGAGGGGCTTGAGCCGGACGCCTTCCTCGCGGCCCCTGTGTTTTCGCCGGCCATCGGCCGCGCCACCGCGCGCCTGCTGGACCATGCGGAGATGCTCTACGCCCGCGCGCTGCCGGGCATCGCAGCCCTGCCGTGGGACTGCCGGCCCGGGATCTCCGCCGCCCGCCTCCTCTACCGCGAGATCGGGCGGGAAGTGGCGCGCCGCGGGTACAACAGCGTGCTCTCCCGCGCCGTGGTGCCAGGCAGGCGGAAAGCCCGGCTGTTGGCGGCCGCCGTCGCCACCACAGTGCCGCCCGCGCGGCGGGTTCGCGCGCAGCCGCCGCTTCCCGCGAACGCGTTCCTGATCGACGCAGTGGCCGACACGGACGCGATGGTGCCCGAGGCCCCCGCCCTCGAAGGCCGCCTCGGCCGCGCCCTAGACATCTTCGTCACCGCCAGCTTGAACGTGAGCAATCAGCGCACCCGGTCCTGAGCATGCCCGCTTGGCCGCCGCACCCGAAAGAGCTCTGGCGCCGGGCGACCAGCAACGACTGGGCGGGGCATCGGCCGTTGACCCTTTTCTGGGCGGCGGTGGCAGTCCTGGTGGCCATATCCTCTCTGAGCTTCCTCGGCGTGACGCGTGCCGATCTCTCACGAGGGATCGATGATGCATTCCAAATGGCTTTCTCGGCGGGCCTGATCATAGTCGTGATGCATCTGTTTCGCGGACCCCTTTGGCTCAGGCTCTTCGCGGTAATCGGTACCCTTCATAATGCCATACGTGAGCCGGGTGCAGATCCGTTGGTCGCGCTGGCGCTGTTTGCCGGAATGTTTCTCTACCGAGAGGCGCAGTCGCTTGAGGCGAGGCAGAACCTAGTGGTGGCAGAGGCTTGGTCCGAGAACGAAGAAGGGCGCCCGCCGGAGCGGACGCCCTGAGATTATCGTGGAGTGTGGGCGCGTTACTCGGCGGCCTGGGCCATCGCCTGGGCGCCGGAGGTGAGGTACCAGTCCTGCGCGGCGGCCACGCCCGAGCCGAGCTCGACACGGTAGCCGGCATCGCGGAGCGACATCTCGGCGAGGCTCAGCGCCGTGAGGCACATGCCCTCGTTGAGATCGCCGAGATGGCCGATGCGGAACACCTTGCCCATGACCTTCGCAAGGCCCGAGCCGAAGCTGATATTGTAGTTCTTGTAGCCGGCAGAGATCACGTTCCGCGCATCGATGTCCTCGGGCACGAGGATCGCCGACACGGTGTCGGAGTGCCACTTCGGCTCGGCGGCGCAGAGGCGCAGGCCCCAGGCGTCGACAGCGCGGCGCACACCCTCGGCGAGGCGGTAGTGGCGGGCCCAGATGTTCTCGATGCCCTCTTCCTCGATGAGGCGGAGGCTTTCCTTCAGGCCGTGGAAGAGCTGCGTCGGCGGCGTGTAGGGGAAGTAGCCGTCGTCGTTCACCTTCATCATGTCGTCGAAGGAGAAGTAGGTGCGCGGCAGCATGGCGGTCTTGCGCGCCTCGAGCGCCTTGTCAGACACGCCGAGGATGCCGATGCCGGCGGGCAGCATGAAGCCCTTCTGCGAGCCGGCGACCGCGAGGTCCACGCCCCAGGCTTCCATGCGGAACTCGATCGACGCGATGGAGCTCACGCCATCGACGGCCAGAAGCGCCGGGTGGTTGCAGGCGTCGAGCGCCGCGCGCACGCCCGGCACGTCCGAGGTCACGCCCGTCGCGGTCTCGTTCTGCGTGACGAAGACGGCCTTGATCTCGTGCGCCTTATCGGCCTCGAGCACCTTGGCGTACTCCTCGACCGGCACGCCCGTGCCCCACTCGCAATCGATCAGGTGCACGTCGAGACCGAAGCGCTGGCACATGTCGACCCAGAGGCCCGAGAACTGGCCGAAGCGGCTCATCAGCACCTTGTCGCCGGGGCTGAGGGTGTTGGAGATGGCGCTCTCCCAGGCGCCCGTGCCGGAGCCCGGAAACATGAAGATGCGGCCCGACTCGGTCATGAAGGCGCGCTTGAGGCCCGCGAAGAGCGGCTTGGTGAGGTCGCCGAAGTCCGGCGCGCGCATGTCCTGCATCGGCACGTTCATCGCCTGGCGCACGGACTCAGGGATGTTGGTCGGGCCGGGGATGAAAAGATGGGTGAAGCCGTTCTTCATGGCGCGTCTCCTCGTCAGCCCGGGATCCGGGCGCTGTCGCGGCGGTATGCCGCTGTTCTGAGGGTGGGGTAGCCGCGCGACCGGGCGCAGGACCAACAAAAGCGGGTAGGGCTGTTGGGTCTGTTGGTTACAGCGACAACTCTTGTAATGTTTGTAAGTGATTTCGGCCCTGTTCTGCCGTAGAGTGGAAATCTGGGTTCCGAGGGGCGGAAAGGATCAAGATGTTGTGGGTCTGCGGCTCATTGAGCCGACGCAACAGAAACAGCGCATTGCCGGTTCTGGCGCGGCGCGGAGGCGAATCACCTTGAAGGCGGCGAAGAACTTCGTGGGCCCCCGGCTCCGCCAGCTCAGGCGCGAACGCCAGCAGACCCAGGCGGAGATGGCGCGGTCGCTGGGGCTCTCGGCGGCCTATGTGAACCTGCTCGAGAACAACCAGCGCTCGCTCTCGGTGCAGGTGCTGATGCGGCTCTCGGAGGTCTATGGCGTCGACTGGCGGGAGATGGTGGCGGATGACGGGCCGACGCGCCTGGCCGACCTGCGCGCCGTGATCCAGGATCCCATCTTTGCCGGCGAGAAACCCGACCTCGAGGAGATGCGCGCGGCGATCGACCATGCGCCGGGGCTCGTGGACGCGCTCCTCAAGCTCCACAAGAGCTACCGGGCGCTGGGCGAGCGGCTGATGGCGGCGACGGAAGGGGATGCGCGGGCTTCGGGCGGGGTCGTGGGGGCCACGCCGGAGAGCGCGGTGCACGACCTTTTTCGCGCCCATCGCAACCACTTCGAGACCTTGGAGGCGGTGGCGGAGCGCTTCCTCGCGGAAGCGGATATGGAGCCAGACAACCCCTATGGCTCGCTGAAGCGGCGTCTCGACCACAAGCACGGGATCAGCGTCGAGGTGGTGCCGGTGGAGGCGATGCCGAACGCGCTGCGCTATTTCGACCGGACCGAGGCGCGGGTGCTGCTTTCCCAGGGGCTCGATTATCAGAACCGGGTTTTCCAGCTTTCCCATATACTTGCGCTGATCGAGGGGGGTGCTGCGATCGACCGGATCATCGCCGAGGGCCGGGTGCAGGAGCCGCGGGCGGCCGCGCGCTGCAGGGTCGAACTGGGCAACTACGTCGCCGCTGCGATACTGATGCCCTACGACGCGTTGCTGGCGGAAGCGGAGGGACACGGCTACGATATCGACCACCTGGCGGCCCGCTTCGGCGCGAGCTTCGAGCAGGTCTGCCACCGGTTGACGACGTTGCAACGGGAAGGGGCGCTGGGTGTGCCCTTCTTCTTCATGCGCATCGACAAGGCGGGGAACGTGACGAAGCGGTTCAACGCCACGCAGTTCCACCTCGCGCAGTATGGCGGGGCGTGCCCGCGGCTGGACATCCATACCTGCTTCAGGCAGCCGGGGCGGATCGTGCCGCAATTCGTCGAGATGCCCGACGGCTCGCGCTATTTCACGGTGAACCGCACGGTGGACCGGCCGGTGCTGGGCCGGCAGAGTCAGGACAACCGCCTGGCGGTGGCCCTGGGGTGTGCGCATGAGCATGCGGAGCGGCTGGTCTATGCGGCGTCGTTCCGGCTGGGCGATCCGGGGCTGGTGACGCCCATCGGGATAAACTGCCGGCTCTGCCCGCGCCAGCATTGCAGCCAGCGGGCGCATCAGCCGGTGCATCTGGACCTGCCCATGGATGTGGACCGCCGCGGCGAGACGCGCTTCGAGAGCTGAGGGCTTGCTGGAGGGCGCCCTGGCTTCGGCCCTGCCGGGCCTCAGCGGCCCGCCCGCCAGCCGCGCCCCGCTGCAGGGCCGGTTTTGTCGCCTTGCCTCCGGCCGCCACGCGCCATCTTGTGGACGCGTGCAGCACGGGAGGCGGCAATGAGCACGGCGCTCTATGGCATCATCGAGATCGTGATCTTTTTCGGCGGGGTGATGGGCTTTGCGCTCTACCAGCTCTGGGCGATCAAGAAGATCAACCGGGAGGATCGCGAGGCGCGGGCGCGGGGCGAGGACCCGGCGGAGCGGGAGCGGGGCAAGAACAGCCGCACCCGCGAGGATGTGTTCTGGGACACGATCACGAAGCCGCGCCCGCCGGCGCCGCCGCGGAGGGACCCCGCGCCCGGCCGCCGGCCGAGTGCCGCTGCGGAGGGGGCTGCCGCGGTGCCCGCGACGCCGCGCGAGGAGCGTTGAGCGGCCGATGAGGCTTGGCGTTAGGGTGGCCGACTGGCCGGTGGGCGTGCCCTACTCGGCGGTTCTGGCGGAGGCGCGGGCGGCGATCGTGGACGACGGCGCGCCCGATGCCTATCGCGTTGCCGGGTTCGAGGCGTGGATCGCGCCGGCGGCCGCAGGCGTCGCGCCCTGGCTCGGCCTGCCGCTGCGGGTGCTGGTGGAGCATGAGCCGACGGGGGCCGTGCATCCGAGCGGGCGGCCGCTCTCGGTGCGCGGGGCGAAGGACATTGCGGCTTTCGCCATGGCGCCGCCGGACTGGCTGGCGCCGGGCCCGCTGGCCGTGCTGCTCGAGGCATCGGGGTTCGCGGCGGTGCGCGAGGCGGGCTTCGCGGACCGGCTCTTTCTGATGCCCACGCTCCTCGGCTTTGCCTATGAGAGCGCGGCGGAGACGCTGGCGGCGGAGGGGGCGAGTGCCGCCACGGCGGCGCGGGTGCTGAGTGCCGTGCGGCTGCCCGGGGCCACGCGCTTCGAGGTGGAGCGGGATCTTCTGGTGCTCTCGACGCTGCTGGGCGGGGAGCTTGGGGTCGCACTCGATCTGGTGGCGAGCTGAACGGGCTTGCCGGAGGACGCCCCGGCTTCGGCCCTGCCGGGCCTCAGCGGCCCGCCCGCCAGCCGCGCCCCGCCTTAAGCGCGATGGTTCGCCCCTGCCTCACCTGCGGCGGCGGGGCATGCGCATCGGGAGCATGGCCTTGACGACGGGCGAGGCGAAGCGGGGGCCGTTGAAGGTTTCGTGCACCGCCGGCACGCGGGAACCCAGGAGCGATGTCTCGATGGCAGCGCGGGTGTAGAAGGGCGCGTCCTCGAAGCTGCGGATGAGTTTTGGCGGGGCCGCGCTCTGGGTCTCGCGGGCGACGCCCCAGAAGCCCGTGGGCAGGCTCTGGCGCGGCGGGGCCTCGAAGGGCTCCGGTGTTCCGTCCGGCGCGATGCGGCGGGCGATGCTGTGGCGGGTGCCATCGGGATAGGTGAGGTCGTAGAGGATGGCGGCCGCCCCGTCCGGCATGGTGGCGCGCGACCAGTCCCACCGTTTGAAGCCGGCCTCGAGCATCTCGGTGCCGCTGTTGGTGTCGATATAGCCGTGGCCGGACCAGGCGAGGGCGGGCTCGGCGACAGTGACCTCGGCGCGGGCGAGGGGAGCGATGGGCTCCCAGCGATGGCGGGCCTGCGGATCGAGGCTGTGCGCTTCCTGGCCGAGCGCCTCCGGGTGGAGCACCACGCGGCCGCGCATGGGATAGGGGACCACGCGGGGAAAGGGGGAGGAGCGCTCGTCGAAATCGAGGGTGAGGCGGGTGCCGTCCCAGGCGAGCGCGGAGGGGCCGACGCGGAAATGGGTGGCGCCGCGGTCGAGCGCTGTGCGGCCCCGCTCGGTCATCGCCCAGTGGTGGCGCTTCGGGCCGTAGAGGCAGACATTGATGCAGACATGGTCCTCGGGCGCGCGGTGCCCGGCCCACCAGTAATAGGGCGAGAAGACGGAGCCGACGAAGGCGATGACCGTCAGGCCGTGCTGCCCGTCGTCCGAGAGCGCGTCGAGATACCACCAGAGATAGCCGCCGGGCGGGACGGGCGCATCGAAGCGAGGTGCGCCATCGTCGCCTCGGCCGCGAGGCGGCCCGAGAGGACCGCCATGGGCGCCCCCGCGCCCGGATGGGCGCTGCCCCCCGCCAGGGCGAGGCCCGGGATGGGCGTGGCCGTCGCCGCCCGCCGGAAGCTCGCGAAGGGGCCGTGCGTCGCCTCCCCGTAGAGCGCGCCGCCCGTGGCCGGGAAGAGGCGGGCGAAGTCCTGCGGCCGGGTCAGCGCCGTGGTCTCCGGGCTGAGCGAGAGGGAGAGGCCCGCTTGCGCCATCAGCGCCTCGGTCTGCTGGCGGCATGTCTCGATCTCCTTCTCGGTGGGCGCGGCGGGGCCGTCTCCGGTAGCGGGGGCGTTGACCTGGATGTGGAGGCGCTCGGGGCCTTCCGGCGCCGGGCTCCGATCCGCGTCCCGGTCCATGGCGCAGATATAGGTGGTCGGGTCCGGCGGCAGGCGGCCGGCGCCCATGGCCGCGAACTCGGCCGCGTAGTCAGGCCCGAAGAAGACGGTGTGGTGGCTGAGGGGGAAGCCCTGGGGCCGCGTGACCGCGCTCCAGACGAGGGCCGAGTAGGAGCGGCGGGCGGGGGGCACGGGGCGGGTGGCGCGGCGCGGTCCCTCGCCGAGGAGGCCGGCGGGGAGGGCCGCGGCGTCGCCGTTGAAGACGACGGCATCGACCGCGAGGCGCTCCCCGCTTTCGAGGAGGACGGCGCTGGTGTGGCCTTTCTCGGTCTCGATACGGGCGACGGGGGCGTTGAGCCGGATCTCGGCCCCGGCGCGCTCGGCAAGGCGCGCGATGGTGGCGGCCAGGGCGGACATGCCGCCATCGACCGTCCAGACCCCCAGCCGTTCCACATGGGCGATGAGCATGAGCGTGGCGGGCGCCTGGAAGGGAGAGGAGCCGCAATAGGTGGCGTAGCGGGCGAAGAGCTGGCGCAGGCGCGGGTCCTGCAGGTGGCCCGACAGCACGCGGAAGAGGCTGGCCGAGGGGCGGGCGCGCATGAGGGCGGGAATGCCGCGAAGCCCGATCCGGCGCAGGATGTCGAGCGGTGTGGGGCGGGGGGCTTCCACGAAGCTCGGACGGAAGATCTCCCAGCTCTCCGCGGTTGCCGCGGCGAAGCGGCGGTAGCGCTCCGCCTCCGCGGGGCCGGCGAGGCTGCGCACGGCCTCGGCCGTCTCGTCGAGATCGGCGAAGAGGTCGAACCGGCTGCCATCGGGCCAGGCGTGGCGGGCGAGGACGCGGGCGGGGCGGAGCGTGACCTCGGACGCGAGATCGGCCCCGGCGGCCTCGAAGAGGTCCTCGAAGACTGGGCGCATGGTGAAGACGGTGGGCCCCGCCTCGACGGCGCGGCCGGCGACGGGGAGCGTGCGCGCCTTGCCGCCGACACGGCCCGCGCGCTCGAGCACGGTAACCTCGCAGCCCTGGCAGGCGAGGCGGAGGGCGGCCGCGAGCCCGCCGAAACCCGCCCCGATAACCGCGACGCGCGGTGGCTGCATGGCTCGGCTCCTCCGGTATCGGCACGGTGCCCGGCTCTCTGTCCGGTTGCAGGCGCGCGTTGCTTCCTGTGTGACACATGCTAGTGTAAGGTTTAGCTGACAACAACAGGCGACAGGCTGGCGTGACGCTCAACTGCCCGGCTGGTGCGCCGAGAGATGCTCCTGGGAGGACGCCATGGACGAAGGATCGCGCATCGAGGCCGCCTTGGACCGGGCGCTGGCCCATGCGGAGGCGCCAGGGGCGCCGCCCCTGCTTGCGGAGGCGCTGCGCCATGCGGTGTTCCCCGGCGGGGCGCGGGTACGGGCGCGGCTCTGCCTCGCCGTGGCGCGGGCCTGCGGGGAGCCGGAGCCGGCGGCGGCCGATGCGGCGGCGGCGGCCATCGAGCTCATGCACTGCGCGAGCCTCGTCCACGACGATCTGCCCTGTTTCGACGATGCGGAGACGCGCCGGGGCAAGCCATCGGTTCATTCGGAATATGGCGAGCCGCTGGCGGTGCTGGCGGGCGATGCGCTGATCGTGCTGGCCTTCGAGACGCTGGCGCGCGAGGCGGGGCGGGACGGGCAGATGCTCGGCCGGCTGGTGACGATCCTGGGCCGGGCGACGGGCATGCCGGGTGGCATCTGCGCGGGCCAGGCCTGGGAGAGCGAGGCGCATATCGATCTCTCCGCCTATCAGCGGGCCAAGACCGGGGCGCTGTTTGTGGCGGCCTGTGCGGCGGGGGCGACGGCGGCGGGCAGGCCGGCCGCGCGCTGGACCCCGCGGGGCGAC
>JBCBHB010000031.1:0-10776 GCA_038526025.1 Pseudomonadota bacterium | reverse complement strand
GGGACGAGAAGGGCCGCGATGAGGACTGCGCGAATCATGTGCGGACCCTTTCTGCTGGCGAGCCTTCGGGCGCCGGGGCGGCGGCGAAGGTTTTGGCGTGGAGGCAATGGGCGGCAGCGGTTTCCGCCGTGAAGCGGTTCTTGGCCCAGGAGACGAGCGTCTCCCCCAGCAGCATGCCGAGGAGGCCGAGCAGCGCGATCAGCGGCGGGGCGGGCGAGCGCGTGTTGAGGAGCGCATAGAGCCCTCCCACGACGAGGCCGATCGCGAGGGAGACGGCATAGGGTTTCCAGTCCATCACGATCTCCTTCAGCGCGCCAACGAGACGCCGGGCGCGCCGAAGACGGGCACGGGCGACCAGTCGGGCAGCGTTGGCAGGGGCGCGGGGGCGTGGGGTGCGAAGGCGCCCTTGGCGTGGACGACCTTGCCGCCGGAGAGGGTGAGATCGGCCGTGATGTCGGCGATCTCGTCCTCCGCCACCGAGAAGTAGTCCCGGTCGAGCACGGCGAGATCGGCGAGCTGGCCGGGCTTGATCTGACCCTTCACGCCGGCCTCGCGGCTGAACCAGGCGCCGGCGGCGGTCCAGTGATGGAGCGCTTCCTCGCGGGAGAGCCGGTTCTCCGGGGCCCATATCATGTCGCCCCCCCTGCCCTTGCCGGATACGGCCCAGTGGATCGCGAGCCAGGGGTTGTAGGACGAGACGCGCGTCGCATCGGTCCCCGCGGCGAGGGGGACGCCCGAGGCCATCATCTGGCGCACGGGCATCACGTCCCGCAGCGCCTCTTCGCCATAGCGGTCCTTGTAGGCGGTTACCTGGAAGGCGATGCGGTTCTGGTAGGAGATGCCGCCGCCGAGGCGGGCGACCCATTCCATGGTGCGTTCGGAAACGGTCTCGCCATGGTCGAAGATCCAGTTCAGCTCTTCGAGACCCTTGTCGCGGCCGACCTCCTCCAGAACCGTGAGCAGGCGATGCGCGCTCTCCTCGTAGGTGCAGTGGAAGCGGATGGGCCAGCGGTTCTCGAGCAGGAATTCGAGCACGGGGCGGAGATCGCCCTCCATCCGCCGCGGCAGCTCGGGGCGGGGGTAGGAGAAGTCCTCGAAGTCATAGGCGGAGGCGACGAGCATCTCGCCCGCGCCGACGCATTTCAGGTAGTCGTCTCCCTGATCGGGTTTGACGATGTCGTTCCAGCGCTTGAAGTCCTCGAGCTCGAAGAGCGGGCGCTGGGCGAAGAGCTGGTAGCCGATGCGCACGGTCTGCTCGCCGCGCCGGTTGAGCTCGGAGATCACGCCGTAGTCGTCCGGGTAGTTCAGGAACCCGCCCGCGCAATCGAGCGCCGAGGTGAGGCCGAGGCCGTTCAGCGCGCGGAAGTAGTGCTTGGTCGAGATGATCTGGCTCTCGAAATCGAGCTTCGGCGCCATGTCGAGAAGGGCGTAGAGCGGCTGGGCGTTGGGGCGCGCGAGGGCGAGGCCCGTGGGGTTGCCGTTGTCGTCGCGCTCCAGCCGGCCGGAGACGAAGGGTTCGTAGAAATGGCTGTCGATGCCGAGGGCGCGGAGGGCGGCCTTGTTCAGCCAGCACCGGTCGTAGAGGTGGAGGACGTAGACGGGCACGTCCCCGCTCACCGCGTTGATCTCGTCGATCGTGGGCAGGCGCTTCTCCGCGAACTGGTCGGCCGACCAGCCGCCGACCACGCGGATCCACTGGCCTGCGGGCGTGCGCTGGGCCTGGGCCTTCAGCATGGCGAGACCGTCCGCGAGGGAGGGCACATGGTCCCAGCGCAGCTCCATGGCGAAGTTGTTGCCCTGGCGGATGATGTGTGTGTGGCTGTCGATGAGCCCGGGGATGACGCGGGCACCGTCGAGATCGATCCGCCCCGCGCCATTTGCCTCGGCAATTATCTCGGCCGTGCTGCCCGTGGCGGTGATGCGACCATCGGTGATGGCCACGGCTTCGACCTCGGGCTTCTCGGGGTCGAACGTGGTGATGCGGCCGCTATGGAGGATGAGATCGGTCATGGTGTCCTGCCCCGTCTTGCGCGTGTTCTTGAGGGCGCCGGCCCTGGGGTGGGCCGGCGCGGGCGTGGGTGGAGGGATCAGCCCTCGGCCTGGAGGATGACCGGCGACCAGTCAGGGCTCACCGGCGGCAGATGCTCGAGGTCCTGGATGGCGAAGGCGCCTGTGCCATGGACGACCTTGCCGCCGAGCACCGTGAGCTCCGCGCCGAGGCGCGCGATCTCGGCATCGGTGACCGTGAAGTAGTCCCGGTCGAGCACCGCGAAATCGGCGAGCTGGCCGGGCGTGATGGCGCCCTTGCGGCCGGAATCGCCGGTGAACCAGGCCGAACCCGTGGTCCAGACGCGCAGCGCCTCCTCGCGGGTGAGCAGGTTCTCGTCGTCATACATCCGGAGACCGCCGCGGGAGAGGCCGGTGGCCATCCACTGGATCGAGTACCAGGGGTTGAAGGAGGTGACGCGGGTAGCGTCGGTCCCACCACCCACAGGCACGCCGAGATCCAGGATCGCCCGGAAGTTCGGTGTCTTCTTCAGCGCGTCGACGCCGTAGTTGGCGATGAAGTCCTCCGCCTGGAACTGGATGCGGTTCTGGAGCGCGATGCCGCCGCCAAGCTCGGCGATCCGCTCGAGGTTGCGCTGGCTGAAGGTCTCCACATGGTCGATGAACCAGCCCGGCGTGAGGCCGGCACCCCGGGCCACGTCCTCATAGACAGGCAGGAGGCGGTCGCCGGTCTCGTCGTAGGTGACGTGCTGGCGGAAGGGCCAGCCGTTCTCGCCGAGCACGGTCATGATCTCGCGCTGATAGTCCTCCGCGCCGTCGTCGATATCCGGGCGGGCATCGGCGAAGATCTCGAAGTCGTAGGACGCCCAGGCGAGGTTCTCGCCCGCGCCGACGAATTTCAGCATGTCGTCGCCCTGCCCCGCGCGGGTTTGGGCGGTCCAGGTCTTGTAGTCGTCGAGCTCGCGGCCCTTCGCCTGCGGGAACGAGTGATAGCCGATGCGGGTGCTGAGAAGGTTCTCTTCGTGCAGCCAGCGGATGACGCGGTAGGGGTCGGCATCCGGAAAGTCCATCCCCCCGCCGCCGGCATCCGAGACGGAGGTGATGCCGAGGCCGTTCAGCACGTCGAAATAGTGCACCGAGCTGTTGATCTGGTCGCGGATCGAGAGCCTGGGTGCCGCCGCGAGGGTCTTGTACATCACAAGGCCCGAGGGGGCGGCGAGGAGCCGACCGGTGGCGTTGCCGCCCGCGTCCTTCTCGATGATCCCGCCCGGATAGGTCGGGTGGCCGGGCTGGTCGTAGCCGTACCACTCCACCGCCTTCGTGTTGAGAAGGGTGAGCTTGTAGAGGTGGTGGATGAGCACCGGGTGGTTCGGCGCCACGGCGTCGAGCTCCGCCACCGTGGGCAGGCGCTTCTCCTTGAACTGGAACTCCGAGAAGCCGCCGGCGACGCGGATGAACTGGCCTTCCGGGGTCCGCTCCGCCTGCTGGCGGAGGAGGTGCAGCGCTTCCTCGAGACTGTCGACGCCGTCCCAGCGCACCTCGAGATTGTAGTTCACCGCGCCACGGATGGCGTGGGTGTGGCTATCGATCAGCCCCGGGATCACGCGCTGGCCGCGCGCATCGATGACCTGGGTGAAGGGGCCGATCAGGCCGCGCATTTCATCGTCGCTGCCCACGGCCACGAAGACACCGTCACGCGCGGCGAGGGCGCTCGCCTCGGGCTGCGCGGGGTCCATCGTCGTGATCTTGCCGTTGAGAAGCACGAGATCGGCATCACCACCCTGCGCTTTGGCGGCGGAGGCCGCGAGGAGGGCAGCCGAGCCGGCCATTACCTGCCGGCGGTCGAGCAGCATCGTCATTGTGAGACACCTTTGCTGGGCATGGAGCGTGGGAGCACGGCCCCCGCTGGGGCCGCGCCAAGTGCCTGGTTCGAGAGTGGTGGGCCGGCCGCGCCGGCCCTTCAGCGTCGGGCCGGGGCCTTACTCGGCAGCGACCGGGGCCGCGACGGGGTCGATCCGCGGGCCGTGCGACACGCGCTCCGGCGCCTTGTGGACCATGGTGTAGCAGTAGTCGACGCCCATGCCGTAGGCACCGGAATGCTCCTTCACGATCTCCATGCAGGTGTCGTAGGTGTCGCGGCGGGCCCAGTCGCGCTGCCACTCGAGCAGCACCTGCTGCCAGGTCACCGGCACCACGCCGGCCTGGACCATGCGGTCCATGGCGTATTTATGCGCGTCCATCGAGGTGCCGCCCGAGGCATCGGCCACCATGTAGATCTCGTAGCCGCCCTCGAGCATGGCGCTGAGCGCGAAGGTGACGTTGCACACCTCGGTCCAGAGGCCGGAGACGATGACCTTCTTGCGGCCGTTCTGGGCGAGCGCGTCGCGCACCTTCTGGTCGTCCCACGAGTTCATCGAGGTCCGCTCGAGGATCGGATGCTCGGGGAATACGCCCAGAAGCTCGGGGTAGGTGTGGCCCGAGAACGGGAGGGTTTCGACGGTGGTGATCGTGGTCGGGATCTCGTAGAGCTTCGCGGCCTTGGCGAGACCGACCACGTTGTTCTTCAGCGTCTGCCGGTCGATGCTGGCGACACCGAAGGCCATCTGCGGCTGATGGTCGATGAAGATGAGCTGGCTGTTCTCGGGCGTGAGAACCTGGAGCTTTTCCGTCGTCATGATCTTCTCCTTTGCGAGTGTAGGGCGGCGTTGGTCCGCGGTTGTCGAGAGTGTCGGCGTGTTCCCGTGACAGCGGGGAAGTGGGCATTCGGGGCAGGTCTCGCTTCTCGGTTCTCCCCCGTTGTTTTGCAGATTCCTGACCGGCTGCCTGGTTGGCGGCGTGGTGGGGCTTGTCCCGCCTCCGCCGGGGAAATCGGGCCGGGGAGGACCTGCGACAAACGATCAATCCTTTCCCGATGGGATAGCCGGGCTAACTCATGGCCATGCCCAGCCGTCGTCTTCCCGCCCTCGGTGCCCTGCACGCCTTCGAAGCGGCGGCCCGCCTCTCGTCGTTCAAGGCAGCGGCGGCGGAACTCTCGGTCACGCCCGGCGCAATCAGCCAGCGCATCAGGACGTTGGAGGAGGATCTTAAAGTCCGCCTCTTCACGCGGAGCGTGCGTCAGGTGACGCTTACCGATGCGGGCCGGCAGCTGCAGCCGGAGCTTGCGGCGGCCTTCCTGCAGATCCGCGATGCGGTCGATCGGCTGGCGCCGGCGGGTGACGAGCCGCTCCGTGTGGAAGCCAGCGCGCCCGTGATCGCGAAATGGGTGCTGCCGCGGCTGCACCGCTTCACCGAACGTTACCCGGCGCTCAGCGTCTCGATCGGCACGGGGCACGACCTGCGGCCCTGTGGCGAGGGCGAGGTGTTCATTCGCTTCAACGAGACGCCGGGCATGGGGGTCTTTGCCGTGAAGCTTTGCGAGGAGCACCTGCTGCCGCTGGCCAGCCCCGAGCTCGTGGAACGGCTGGACCTCAGGAAGCCCGCGGACATCCTGCGCGCGCCGCTCCTCCACGACATGAGCTACACGCTCTATCCCAACGACCCGTGCTGGGCGACCTGGTTCGTGCGCGCGGGCCTCAACCCCGCGGATGCCAAGCGCGGCATGCGGTTCGACCCCATGGCGCACGACCACGCGATGGATGCGGCGGCCAGCGGCGCGGGCGTTGTGCTCGGCCGGCGGCTGCTGGCGCGCGGGGACATGGCGGAGGGTCGCCTCGTCTGCCCCTTCGGCCCCGTGATCCCGATGAACGTGAACTACTATGTGCTCTGCCGGGAGGGGCACGAAGCGCGACCGGGCATTGCCGCCTTCATCAACTGGATGCGCGAGGAGACCGCGGCCGTCGCCGGCTTCAGCGTGCCGGAGGCGGGCCACGTGGCGCCGCCGCTGTGCCAGGGTGTGGGCTGATCGCGCCATCACAGCACCACATCCACAAGCAGGATTTCCGCCGCGCTGAGCGCATCGATCCGCAGGTTCGGTGCGCCCGAGACGGCGAGACCGTCCCCGGGCTCGAGCCCGGTATCGGCGGCTGAAACGCGGCCGCGGATGACCTGCAGCCAGGCGCCGCGACCTTCAGCCACCCGGTGGGTGACGCCCTGCCCCGCTGCGAGGCTGGCGCAAGCGACCGTCACATCGCGGTGGAGCGGCACGGTGCCTTCTGCGCCTTCGCGCGTGGCGAGCGGCCGCAAGCGCCCTGAACGGGCCTCGGCCGGCGCCCTTGCAACCGTGAGGCGCGGCTCGAGCGCGTCCCGCTCCGGCACGATCCAAAGGCGCAGGAGGCTGAGGGAGGCACCCGCGGCGGCGTTCCGGCCCTGGTGGCGCACGCCGGTGCCTGCGCCGAGGCCAACGAGGCCGCCGGGCCCCACCAGCGCCGTGTTTCCGAGACTGTCCGCATAGGTGAAGCTGCCGCTCACCACGAAGCTGAGCACTTCCATGTTCGCGTTGGTCTGTGCGGGATAGGCCGCGCCGGGGGCGACGTGATCCTCGTTCAGGGCCACCAGCGGGCCGAAGCCCATATGGTCGCGCGAGAGATAGTCGCCATAGGAGAAGCTGTGGCGGGAGATGATACCGTTGCCGCTGGTACGACCACGATCCGCTGCGCGTCTGATGGACTGCATCCTGGCCTCCCTCGGCTGGTGTTTCGAACAGTCCGGAATGTGGATGAAATGCTGAGCGCGACAATTCAGGCCGTGATTGACAGACTGTCCTGAAATTCGCACAGGTGAGGCATGGATCGGTTTGCAGAGCTTCGCGCCTTCACGGCAGTCATCGAGGCGGGCGGGTTTTCTTCCGCCGCGCGCGTGCTGGGGCAGTCCCGCTCCTCGGTGAATCGGCTGGTGATCGGGCTGGAGGAGCGGCTGGGCGTGCAGCTCCTGCACCGGACAACGCGGAGCGTCTCGGCGAACAGCACGGGCCGGGCGCTCTACGAGAAGGCGCGCCAGCTGCTGGACGACCTCGACGAGATCGAGCATTCGGTGCTGGCGGCGCGGAGCGAGCCTGAGGGGCGGCTCCGGATCAGCGCACCGCTCTCGTTCGGGGAGCTCGACTTCTCGGCCATCGTGGCGGCGTTTCTGGCGCGGCACCCGAAAGTGGAGATCGATATCAGCTTCGAGAACCGGATGGTGGATCCGATCGCCGAGGGGTTCGATATCGTCATCCGCGTGGCGGAGCCGGACGAGGAGACGATCCTCGTCGATCACCGGATCATTACGCTCGACTACCTGCCCTGCGCCTCAGCCACCTATCTTGCGGCCCGCGGCACGCCGGCGGATGCCGCGGCGCTCGCGGATCATGCGATCCTGCATCTGCGGCAGGGGGCGGCGGGGCCGGTATGGACGCTGGAGGGACCGGCGGGTCCGGTCTCGGTGCCCGTGCGCCCGGTGCTGACCTCGAACAATCTCGAGACGCTGCTGACGGCGACGCTGGAGGGCCTGGGCATTGCCGTGATGCCGGAATACGCGGTGCGCACGGCGCTGGAGGACGGGCGGCTGGTGGCGGTGCTGCCGGATCACCGCTTCCCGGCGCGCATGCTGCAGGTGATCTACCCGCCGGCGCGGCATCTCTCGGCGAAGGTGAGGCTCTTCGCCGAGTTCGTGGAGCAGTGGTGCGCCAACCGCTAGCGGTGGAGCGGGTTCAGCTGGGTGTGGGCACTGTCCGACCAGGCACTGCACGCGATCGCCCCACCCGCGTGCGCTGGATCCTCCGGCCGAGCCGGAGGATGGCAGGAGCGGTTGCGGACGGCCGAAGGCCACTCGCGAGGCTTCAGGAGAGGCGGCGGCGGAGGATGCCGCTGAGGCCGTCGACGATGGTGACGGCGATGAGGACGACGATGAGGAGCGCGCCGACCTGCTGATAGTCGAGCAGGCGGAGCGCGCCGACCAGCTCCGTGCCGATGCCCCCTGCCCCGACCATGCCCATGACGGTGGAGGCGCGGAAGTTGTACTCCCAGCGGTACATCGTGACGTCGGCGAATTGCGGGAAGACCTGGGGCAGCACCGCGTGGCCGATGACCTGCATCCGGGTGGCGCCGGTGGCCTCGGCCGCCTCGATGGGCGCGTGGTGGGCATGCTCGATGGCCTCGGCGAAGAACTTGCCCACCATGCCGGCGGAGTGGAGGCCGAGGGCCAGGACACCGGGCAGCATGCCGAAGCCCACCGCGGCAACGAACACGATGCCCATGATGAGCTCCGGCACGGCGCGGAGGGCGTTCAGCACCGTCTTCGCGATCTGGCGCGACCAGCCGTTCACCGCGGTGTTGGGCGCGGCGAGGAAGGCGAGCGGCAGGGAGAGCGCGACGGCGAGCGCTGTGCCGGCCACGGACATGGCCACCGTGTCGATCAGCGGGGAGATCCACGCCTCCCACCGGCTGAAGTCGGGCGGCACCATCTCGCCGAGTAGGATGCCGATGGAGGGGAGCCCTTCGGCCATGCGCGGGCCGTTCAGGAACTCGGTAAACCAGAGGCAGAAGAGCACCGCGAGGCCGACAAGCACGAGCTGCAGGTTGCGCGTGCGGCGGCGGCGGGTTTCGTCGGCGAGCAGGCGGCGGGTGGTCTCGCGCACCGTGGCGGCGCGGTCCTCGCCCATCGACATGTCGGTCATCGGGGATCTCCTCGCCTGAAAGGCAAGGGGCGGCCCGGCACAGCGGGCCGCCCCGGGGGCATCGTCAGTTGGCGACGTTGGCGCGAATGTCGCGGATGATGTCGTAGTCGCTATCCGTGATCGCGGCGAAGCCATCGGCCTTGAAGGGCTTCAGCACGCCGTCGCCAGCCTCGGTGCCCGGCTTCAGCGAGTAGAAGGCGCTCTTGATGCCTTCCTGGATCTCCTCGGTAAGGTCGGTGCGCATCACCCAGGGATACTGCGGGATATCGGCGGAGTAGCCGAGCACGCGGACCTTCTCCGGATCGATCATGCCGCGCTCGATCAGGCTCTCGAAGATCGGGCGGGAAAGGCCGCCGGCCTGCGCGTTGCCCTGCTGGACGTTGACCGCAACCGCGTCATGCGCGCCGAGGAAGTTGTCCTTGTAGTCGTCGCCCGGCATCACGCCCGCCTGCATCAGGGTGTATTTCGGGGCGAAGTGGCTGGAGGTGGAGGCCTGGTCGCCATAGGCCATGTCGATGCCCGAGCCCTTGATGTCCTCAATGGTCTTGAGGTCGGTCTCAGCGTTGGCGATCAGCACGGCCTGGTAGGTGGTCGACCCGCCCTTGAGGCGCGCGGCGAAGGGCATGATGTCGAGATCGCCGCCCTGCATCTTGTCCTTGGCGATGGTGTAGGAGGCCGGGCCGAAATAGGCGACGTCGATGCGGCCGAAGCGCATGGCCTCGATCATCGAGGAGTAGTCGGTGGTGACGATCAGCTCGATCTCCTTGCCGAGCTCCTTCTCGAGATAGGCGGCGAGCGGCTTGTTGTCCTGGATCACGGTGGCGGCGTTCTCGTCCGGGAGAAGCGCGACCTTGAGCGTGTCGGGGTTGTAGTCGGCCGCCGTGGCGACACCCGAGAACGTGACGAGGGCTGCTGCGGCAAGGGTCTTGAGCGTGAAGCGACGATCCATGGGAAGCTCCTTGGTTGGCGACTTGGTGGGTGGCGGGGGAAGAACTCAGGTGCCGTAGATCGCCGAGAGGGCGGCGGCGTCGAGCCGGTCTGGCACGTCGTCGAAGACCACGCGGCCCTGGGCGAGGCCGATGATCCGGTCGGCGAAACGGCGGGCGTATTCGAGCTGATGGAGGCTCAGGATCACCGGCGTGCCGTCCTCCTTGCAGATGTCGCGGAGCTTCGTGAGCACGCGTTCCGAGGAGGCGGGATCGAGCGAGGCGACCGGTTCGTCGGCAAGGATGAGCGAGGGCTGCTGCGCGAGGGCGCGGGCGATGCCGACGCGCTGCTGCTGACCGCCCGAGAGCTGATCGCAGCGGCTGAGTGCCTTGTCGATGAGGCCCACCCGGTCGAGGCAGGTCATCGCCAGCTCCCGTTCCTCGAGGCTGAGGGGGAAGAGCGTGCGCCAGAAGCTGTGCTGCCCGAGCCGGCCTGTGAGCACATTGGAGAGGGCCGAGAGCCGGCCGATGAGCTGGTGCTGCTGGAACACCATGGCGGTGCGCCGGCGATGCTCGCGGATCTTCTCGATGCCCTCGAGCGCGCCGAGATCGCGCGAGACGACCTGGCCCGTGGTGGGCTTCACCAGAAGGTTCAGCGTGCGCAGCAGCGTGGACTTGCCGGCGCCCGAGGGGCCGAGCAGGACCGTTACCGCATGATCCTGAAAGGCGAGGCGCGTGGGCGCGAGGGCCTGGCCGCCCTTCCCGTACGTCACGCTGACGTCATCGAGTCGAAGCATGGTGCCGTTGGCCGAGGGGCCTGGCTCCACCGGGGCGGGTGAGTCGTGCTGTGGGGCGCTCATGTGCATGAGCGTTGTCTCACATTAGAAATGTATGAAGTTCGCGACAGCGGCGTGAAGCTATCTCAAAAGCCGGGTCGGTTTGCTCATTGTTTCGGCAGTGGCCGAGAGGAGGATGACGTGGGGTACCGTATCGTGGTGGCACAGCCCATCGAGCAGGAGATCATCGACGATCTCGAACGGCTGGGGCCGGTGCACATGAACCCCGGGCCAGAGCCCTTGTCGCCCGAGGCGCTGGCTGCGGCGGCGGCAGAGGCGGAGGCGCTGATGGCGTTCATGACCGAGCGGGTCGACCGGGCGCTGCTGGATGCCTGCCCTAACCTCAAGATCGTGGCGGGGGCCTTCAAGGGCTTCGACAATATCGACCTTGCGGCCTGCGAGGCGCGGGGCGTGG
>JBCBHB010000030.1:0-10842 GCA_038526025.1 Pseudomonadota bacterium | reverse complement strand
CTTCAAATCCCTCTCGGGCCAGGTTGCCCGCGTGGCCCGCGGCAAACCTTTCCTCGTCTTCGGCGACGGTCGCCTCACCGCCTGCAAACCGATTTCGGACGCGGACCTTGCGGACTTTCTCGCCGGCTGCCTCGAACGCCCCGAGCGGTGGGACCGTATCCTGCCCATCGGCGGCCCGGGCCCCGCGATCACGCCGCAGGACCAGGCCGCGATGCTCACCCGCCTCCTCGGCCGCGAGATACGCATCCGCCGCGTGCCCGTCGGCCTGCTCGACGGAATCGTGCTGGGCCTTTCCGTCCTCGGCCGTCTCTCCCCCCGGCTGGCGGAGAAGGCGGAACTCGCCCGCATCGGGCGCTACTACGCCACCGAGTCGATGCTCCTGCGCGACCCCGAGACAGGCCGTTACAGCGACGCCGCCACGCCCGAATGGGGCAGCGACAGGCTCGAGGACTACCAGGCCCGGCTCCTCCGCGGGGAAGCGCGCCTCGAACGCGGCGATCACGCGGTGTTCTGAGACCACCGGATCGTGCGCACGCGAGACCAACGCGTTCGGTTGCCGTTCACGCGTGGCGAATAGAATGGAATTGGGAGGGGGCCGGGCCCGTTCCCACCTCAGCGGCGCTTGCGGCAGTAAAGCTCCAACCGGTGGGAGACGACGTCGTAGCCGTGCTTGCGCGCGATCTCTTTCTGCAGCCGTTCGATCTCGGGGCTCGTGAACTCGATCACCTCGCGGCTGTCGAGATCGATGATGTGGTCGTGATGGGGCGCATCCGCCGTCTCGAACCGCGCGGGCGCGCCTTCGAAGGCGTGGCGCTGCACCACCCCCTTGGTCTCCAGCACCGAGAGCGTCCGGTACACCGTGGCAAGCGACACCGTGTCGTCCGCCTCCTGCACGCGGCGGTGAAGCTCAGGCGCATCTGGATGGTCCGCCGCCTCTGCCAACACCTGAAGGATCGCCCGGCGCTGCCGCGTCAGCCGCACGCCCTCGGACCGCAGCGCCTCCTCCATGGCGGCCGCCTCGCCACCGGCTTCATCACTCTCCGCCATGGCGCGACCCTAGCCAGATGCGACGCATTTGCAAGAGAGCCCCGCCTGCAGGGGCCACCGCGACATTCCGCGCAGCGACAACCCTTGACGCCTGCCCCCTGCCGCCACATCTTCACCTGCAGTTGCGAATGAGTTGCAATACAAACTGTGACACGCCCGCTGGAGAATCCGGTGACCACACGCAGGCAGTTCCTCACCACAGCATTCGGGCTCGGCCTCGCCGGCGCCCTGCCCGCCCGTCCTATCGCCGCCGAGGCGCTCAAGATTGTCGCGACAACCGGCATGATCGCCGACGCCGCCCGCACCATCGGCGGCGACCGCGTCGCCGTCACCGCGCTCATGGGCCCCGGCGTCGATCCTCATGCCTTCCGGCAGACCCGGTCGGACGTGCTCGCCATGACCCGCGCCGATCTCACCCTCTGGCATGGCCTCTATCTCGAAGCACAGATGGAGGAGTTCCTCCTCGAGCTCGCCAAGCGCCGCCCTGTCGTCCCCGTGGCCGACGCCGTACCGGCAGACCGGCTGATCACGCATGACGATTATGCCGACAAGCACGATCCGCATGTGTGGATGGACCCCGCGCTCTGGGTACTGGTCGTGGACCGTATCCGCGCCGCCCTCACCGAGATCGCCCCCGACGCCGCCGCGGCGTTCGACGCGGCCGCGCAGCGCTACACCTCGGAAATCGAGGCACTCGGCGCGTACACGCACGAGGTGCTCTCCAGCGTCCCCGCAGGGCAGCGCATGCTCGTCACCGCCCATGATGCCTTCAACTATTTCGGCGCGGCCTACGGGTTCGACGTCGTCGGCATCCAGGGCATCTCCACCGAGAGCGAAGCGGGCCTCGCGCGGATCGAGGAGCTGGTCACGCTTCTGGTCGAGCGCGACATCAAGGCCATCTTCGTGGAAAGCTCGGTCTCCGACCGGAACATTCGCGCACTCGCAGAAGGTGCTGCCGCCAGGGGCCACGAGGTCTCCATCGGGGGTGAGCTCTTCTCCGATGCCATGGGCCGCCCCGGCACCTATGAAGGCACCTATCTCGGCATGATCGACCACAACGCCACCACCATCGCCCGCGCGCTCGGCGGCCAGGCCCCCGAGAAGGGCATGGCCGGGCAGCTGACGCTCTGAGAACGGAGCCCCACCGATGACCCCTGCCCAACTCGCCCTCGCCACCGACCACGGCCGCCGCGTCGACGCGGCCGTGCAGGCAGAGCGTGAGGGGGCGAGCCCGCTGGCGATCCGCGGGCTCACGGCGTCCTACGGCGACAAGCCGGCAGTCTTTTCGGTCGATGCGACCTTCCCGCCCACGGCCATGAGCGCCATTGTCGGCCCCAACGGCGCCGGCAAGTCCACGCTTCTGAAGGCCGCCCTCGGCATCGTTCCCCGCGTGTCGGGCAGTGTCACGGTGTTCGGCCGCCCGCTGGAGGATGCGCGCCATCGCATCGCTTATGTCCCCCAGCGCGCCGGGGTGGACTGGGACTTTCCCACGCGCGTGATCGATGTCGTGATGATGGGCCTCTATCGCGAGCTCGGCCTGCTCGGCCGCCGCCGCGCCCGCCACCGCGCCCATGCGGTGGACTGCCTCGCCCGTGTCGGCATGGCGGATTTCGCGACCCGACAGATCGGCCAGCTCTCCGGCGGCCAGCAGCAGCGCGTCTTCCTCGCCCGCGCGCTCGCCCAGGGCGCCGATCTCTACCTGCTCGACGAACCCTTCGCGGGCGTGGACGCCGCCACCGAGCGCGCGATCATCGACGTGCTGAAGTCTCTCCGCGCCGAGGGCCGCGCGGTGGTGGCCGTGCATCACGACCTGTCGACGCTGGCGGACTATTTCGACCATGTGCTTTTCGTGAACGTCCGCGCCGTCGCCGAAGGCGCGGTCTCGGAGATACTGACGGAAGAGACGCTGCAAGCCACCTATGGTGGCCGGCTCGCCGCCACGCATATCGACCAGCTGACCCTGGCCGAGGCCTGAGGCCGGCGGTGGAAACCTTCCTCGCCGCGCTGACCCTGCAGGCCGGCTATAACGCCGCCCTCGTCGCCGTCGGAGCAGCACTGCTCGGCCTCGCGGCGGGCGCGGGGGGCACGTTCCTCTTCCTCCGCAAACGGGCGCTCGTGTCGGACGCGGTGGCCCATGCCACGCTGCCCGGCATCTGCCTCGCCTTCATCGCCATGGCGAGCCTCGGGGAGGACGGGCGCAGCCTGCCCGGCCTTCTCGCGGGCTCCGCCGTCACGGCTGTCCTCGGCCTCCTGGCCGTTCAGTGGATGGTGAGCCGCACGCGCCTCGCCGAAGACGCCGCCATCGGCGCCGTCCTCTCCGTCTTCTTCGGTCTCGGCGTGGTCCTTCTCACCGTCATCCAGAACCTCGACACGGGCCGGCAGGCGGGGCTCGAGGGGTTCCTCCTCGGCTCGACCGCTGGGATGCTGTTCGAGGATGCGGTCATCGTCGCTGCCGGCGGCGGGCTCGTGGCCCTCCTAGCCTACCTTCTTCACCGACCGATGATCATCGTCGCCTTCGATCCTGACTATGCGGCTGCCAGCGGCATCGATGTGCGGCGCATGGATCTCGCGATGATGGGCCTCGTCACCGCCGTCACGGTCGTGGGTCTCAAGATCGTGGGTCTCGTTCTCGTGGTCGCCCTGCTGATCATTCCGCCCGTCACCGCGCGCTTCTGGACCGAACGGGCCAGCGCCGTCGCCCCCATCGCAGGGCTCCTCGGCGCGCTCGCCGGCTATACCGGTGCAGCACTCTCGGCCTCGGCCCCCGCGCTCCCCACAGGGCCCGTGATCGTGCTCGTGGCGACGGCGTTCTTCCTTGTCTCCCTCTTCGTCGCCCCCGCGCGCGGCGTGCTCGCCCGCCTTCTCGCCCACCGCCGGTTCGAGGCGCGGGTGCATCGCCGCCAGGGCCTGCTCGCGCTCTCCCGCGCGGAGCCGATCCATGATCGGCTGACCCTCGCCATCCTGAGCCGCGAGGGCCTCATCCGCCCCGATGGCGAGCCGACCGAGGCGGGCGAGCGCGAGGCCGCCCGCGCCCGGCACGATGAACGCCGCTGGGCGGTCATCCGCCGCCAGCACCAGCACACAGCCCAGTCGGAGCGCTATGACGGTCTCACCCCCATCACCGAGGTGCTGACGCCGGACGAGATCGCCGCGGTGGACCGGGAGATCGCGGGCGCGGCGCCCGGGGGCGCTGCCTGATGGGCTCGGAGTTCGTCACCCTCTCCCTCGTGCCGATGACCATCGGCGTGCTCGCCGCCATCGCCTGCGCGCTGCCCGGCAACTTTCTCATCCTCCGGCGCGAGGCGCTGATCGGGGACGCGATCAGCCATGTGGTCCTGCCCGGCATCGTCGCCGCCTTCCTGCTGACCGGCACGGTCACCAGCGGGCCGATGCTCCTTGGTGCCGCCGGCGCCGCCGTCCTCGCCGTCGTCCTCATCGAAGCCGTGAAGCACCTCGGCCGCATCGAGCCGGGGGCCGCCATGGGCGTGGTCTTCACCGCGCTCTTCGCGGGCGGGGTGCTGCTGCTCGAACAGTCCGACACATCCGGCGTCCATCTCGACGTCGAACACGCGCTCATGGGCAACCTCGAGAGCCTGATCTGGTTCGACGGTACCGGCTGGGCATCGCTGCTCGACCCCGCAGCCCTCGCCACCCTGCCCCACGAGCTCTGGCGCATCGCGGCCGCCTGCCTCGTGATCGCGCTCCTCACCGTGGTGTTCTGGCGGCCGCTCGCGCTCAGCACCTTCGACGAGAGCTTCGCCGCCAGCGTCGGCGTGCCCACCCGCGCCATGGGCCTCGGCCTCGTGATCACCGCCGCCCTCGCCGCGGTCGCCGCCTTCGACGCGGTGGGATCGATCATCGTGATCGCGATGTTCATCTGCCCGCCTGCCACCGCCCGGCTGATGACGAACCGGCTCGGCCGCCAGGTGCTCTGGAGCATCGCCATCGCCGCCCTCTCGGCGGTGCTTGGCTATGTTGCGGCGGGGTACGGCCCCCTCTGGCTCGGCAGCGACCATGCTGTGAGTGCTGCGGGCATGATCGCCACGGTCTCGGGCATCCTCCTCGCCATCGCCTGCCTCTGCGCGCCTCACCGCCGCCGCGTCGGCGAAGCGGCCGCCACGCCCTGAAGGGCGTCCGCCCGCGCGTTCGGCCCCGTCTCTGGGTGCAATCGGGTGCGAACGAGGCCGAGGCGGCTCTGGGCGCTCAGCTCTCCATCGGGGGCAGCCAGGTGAGCGAGGAATGATGGAGCGAGACGAGGACCCTGCCGTTGAGCTTGTGGTAGGCGAAGGTGTAGTCGGCCCGGGTGGCGTTTCCTGCGCTGTCGATGAAGGTGTAGTGACCCATGTCCTTGTAGCCGAGCCCGCCGGCCTTCAGGACCGGGCCGGCAGCGCTCTGGAAGTCCACACGCGTCCATCCCCTGTTCAGGAAGCCGCTGTCGTTGGGATAGTCCGGATCGCCACCGACAAAGTACGACCGCGCCCCTGCCCGATCGAGCCGAATGACGTCCGCCAATGTCGGCTTGAACAGCAGCGGCTCATCCGGTCCCCCGAAGTCGTAGAGATCCAGGAGCTTCTCGACGTCGCGCTCAACGACATGTTTGGCCCAGGCGCGCTGCGCAGCGATCACTTCGGCCTTGGTCATCGGTTCGTAATTACGGTCGGAAATGGTCACGTTTCCTCGTCGTCGTATGATCGGAGCGCACCGGGCGTGGACTGGTCGCGCTTCAAAATGTCCCGTCGCCACGCGCGGCGCAAGCGCACCTCCGCCGGGCACGCCACGCGCCGGATCAGGCGCCAGGGTCAGTCGGCTTGCGGGAGGGCCTCGAGAAAGCGCATCGGCTGTCCCTTGCCCGGCGTGACCAGATCGCCCTCCCACATCACCCTGTTGCCGCGCACCACGGTGCCCACCGGCCAGCCTGTCACCGTAACACCGTCATAGGGGGTCCAGCCCGCGCGGGAGGCGATCCAGTCATTGGTGATGGTCTCACGGCGCTTGAGGTCGACGATGGTCAGGTCGGCATCGTAGCCAACCGCGATGCGCCCCTTGCTCGCGATCCCGAACAGGCGGTTGGGCCCTGCGCTGGTCATGTCCACGAAACGGCTGAGGCTCAGCTTCCCTGCGTTGACGTGGTCGAGCATGGTGGGGACCAGCGTCTGCACCCCCGTCATGCCCGAATGGCTTTCCGGATAGGGGTGTTCCTTCTCCGCGCGGGTATGGGGTGCGTGGTCGGAACCGAGGATATCGGCAACGCCGTTGGCAACGCCCGCCCAGATCTGCGCCCGATGGATCGTGTCGCGCACCGGCGGGTTCATCTGGACATAGGTGCCCAGGCGCTCATAGGCGGTCTCATCCAGCGTCAGGTGATGCGGTGTCACCTCGACGCTCGCCACGTCCTTGTGGTCGGCGAGATAGGCCATCTCCTCGCCCGTCGAGATATGCAGGACGTGAATGCGCTTACCCGTCCTGCGGGCCAGCGATACGAGGCGCTTCGTGCAGTTGAGGGCCACCTCCGGCGAGCGCCATACGGGATGGCTCGACGGATCGCCGGCCACGCGCAGCCCCTTACGGTCTTCCAGCATGTATTCGTCTTCGCTGTGGAAGGCCGCGCGGCGGTTGATCGCGGACAGGATGGCCTCGACGCCGGCATCATCGGGAACGAGAAGGGATCCGGTGGACGATCCCATGAAGACCTTGACGCCAGCGCAGCCGGGGAGACGTTCGAGTTGGGCGAGCTCTGATACGTTCTCATGCGTGCCGCCCACATAGAAGGCGAAGTCGCAATGCATCCGGCTTGTCCCGGCGGCGATCTTGGCGTCGAAGGCCTCGCGGGTCGTGGTGAGCGGGTTCGTGTTGGGCATCTCGAAGACACCCGTCACGCCGCCAAGGACGGCCCCGCGCGAGCCGGTCTCGAGGTCTTCCTTGTGGGTCAGACCGGGTTCGCGGAAATGCACCTGGGTGTCGATGACCCCGGGCAGGACATGCAGACCCGCGCAGTCCACCACGCTCTCAGCCGTATCGGCGGCGAGACTGCCGAGCGCCACGATGGACCCGCCGCGCACCCCGATATCGGCGGTGCCGGACCCGTCCTGATTAACGACCGTACCGTTCCGGAAGACTATGTCGAAATGCGCCACCTTGGTCTCCACCTTTCCCTGCAGTCTCTGAGCCGTTTCCGCCCGTGGGCGACTAGCTCACCCGACTAGGCGTGGCGCCGCAACCAGGAGCGTGTGCAAGCTCCGTCTCGTCTAGCACATCCCTGATGTGTCGGCGTCAGACCCCCCCAACACTGCCGCTGGCGCGTCGTTGCGCGGGGCAGGGTGGCGAAGCGGGGTCCGGGTGCTTATGATGCGCGGCCACGGTGAAGTACACATTGTCCGGTCCCGAGCAGATCGCTGAATGCCTCTGAACGCAGCCACTGACGCCGCGCGGTTGTCCATCGCGCCCATGATGGAGTGGACGGATCGGCACTGCCGCTTCTTCCACCGTCGCTTTTCCGCGCGCGCGCTTCTCTACACCGAGATGATCAACGCCGCGGGGCTGGTGAAGGGCGATGCGGGGTGGCTGCTCGACCATAACCCCGTCGAGCATCCGCTCGCGCTGCAACTTGGCGGCTCGGAGCCGGAAATGCTGGCGCGGGCCACGGAGATGGCCAAGCCCCGCGGCTTCGTGGAGATCAACCTCAATGTGGGCTGCCCGTCGGACCGCGTACAGTCCGGCCGCTTCGGCGCCTGCCTCATGCGCGAGCCGGAGCTGGTGGCGGACTGTGTGGCCGCCATGATCGCCGCGGCAGGCGAGGGCGGCCCTGAGATTACCGTGAAGTGCCGCATCGGCGTTGACGATCAGGACCCCGAGATCGCCCTGCCCGCCCTCGTCGACCGGGTGGCAGAGGCCGGCGTCTGCCGCATTGTCGTCCACGCCCGCAAGGCCTGGCTCGACGGGCTGAGCCCCAAGGAGAACCGCACCGTCCCGCCGCTCGACTATGCTCTCGTCGGCCGTCTGGCCGCCGACCGCCCCGGTCTCTCGATCGCGCTGAATGGCGGGCTCGCGACGCTGGCGGAGGCGCGGGCGGCTATGGCGGGCTATCCGGCCCTCAGCGGCGTGATGATCGGCCGGGCGGCCTATCACGACCCGGCGGAGATCCTTGGCGGCGCGGACGCGTTCATCGAGGGCAACGCCCCCCAGGCGCCGGTGACACCCCACGCCGCGGTGCGCGCCATGCTCCCCTATATCGAGCACCACCTCGCCGCGGGCGGCCGCCTCAACCAGATCACGCGGCATATGTTGGGCGCCTTCGCCGGCCGGCCCGGGGCGCGCGCCTGGCGGCGGATCCTGAGCGAGGACTCCGTGCGCGACGGTGCGGGGCCTGAGGTCGTCGAGCGCGCCCTGGCGGCCGTGGCGCCCGCGCCCGGCAGCGCAGCTCCGGCTGCCGCATGAGCACCGGGCAGCCCGCCCACAACACCGGCGTGGCAGACGACCCGGAGGTCGTGCGGCGCGCACTCCTCACCCGTGGATGGTACCGTTTCGGTTATGACAGCACGCTTGCGGACTGGGTGAGCGCCGTCATCCCCCACGCC
The DNA here is from genome assembly GCA_038526025.1 of Pseudomonadota bacterium. GTDB lineage: Bacteria > Pseudomonadota > Alphaproteobacteria > Rhodobacterales > Rhodobacteraceae > Thermohalobaculum. Next base: position 2,221 of record JBCBHB010000030.1, on the reverse strand, counting down.
CGCGCGATCGCCGACGATCCGGCGGCCCGGCACGCCTGGCTCCGCTGCGGCGGTACCTGGTTCGCGGGCGTGAACATCCTCCCCAACGCGCCGGACGGTTCGCTGCCGGCCATCGGCGACCGGCCAGCCGTCCCACCCCTGCAGGGCCGCGCCATCCGCTTCCTGCGCGAGACCATGGGCCACGGCGCCCTGCCGCTCGACCGCGCGCAGCTCTCCATCTGCTATCCCGGCTATCCCGCCGCCCCTCAACCCGATGAGAGCGAGGCGGCCTTTCGCTACCGCCGAAACCGCGATGCGGCGCATGTGGATGGGCTGGAGCGCGATGCCGCGCGCAACCGCCGCCTGGGCGAGGCGCATGCCTTCATCCTCGCCATCCCCGTAGCCGAGGCAGGACCGGAGGCAGCACCCTTCACGATCTGGGAGGGCAGCCACGAGATCATGCGGACCGCCTTCCGAACGCGGCTCACGGGCCTTCCGCGTGAAGCCTGGTCGCAGCAGGACGTGACCGCGGCCTACACCACTGCGCGCCGCGAAGCCTTCGAAAGCTGCAGGCGGGTCACCCTCTCCGCCGCACCGGGAGAGGCCTACATCGCCCATCGCCTAAGCTTGCATGGCGTCGCGCCCTGGGAGGCAACCGCGGGACCGGGTGCCTGGCGCCCTATCGTGTATTTCAGACCTGAACTGCCAGCGCTGCCAGACGGCACGCCAGATTTCGAGGCGTGGCTCAGCCTGCCCTAGGCCACAGGAAGCGGAGAATGCCGGGAGCTTACTGGCTGCCGCTTTCCACGAGGCGCGTGTCGTTCGCCCCCTGGCGCAGGAACAGCTTCTTGCCCTGGAAGCTCGTCTCGGACAGCTGGTCGAGGAAGCTCATGCCGAGGAGGCCCATCTGCAGCCGTCCCGGATGCGCCACCGCCGCCTGCACATCGCGCACGATGATGTTGCCGACGCGGATCTCGCGAATCGTGATCGGCGCCACGGTAGACTTCCCGTTCGCCGTCATCACCGGCATGTGGAAGTCGAGCGCCGTGGGATCGATGCCGATGGTGGAGACCTGCTCATAGGGCAGCACCACCATGGTCGCACCGGTGTCGACCATCAGGGTCATCGTCCGGCCATTCACCACCGTATCGGCGCGGTAATGGCCATCCCATGCACGCTCGAGCTGCTCCTCGGCGCCGGCGTTCGACAGGGCGACGGAATGCAGCACTTCGCCACGAATCTCGGCCAGACGGCCCTTCAGATCGTCCCGATCAAGCCAGCAGGCGCCGATCGCCACCGCAACCGCCGACCACACTGCTGCGTTGTGAGCGAGACGCCACTGGCCACGGAAGAAGATCTGGCCGATTGCAACCAGAAGGAGACCGACCGCGACAATGCCCAGATAGAGTAGACGCATCGTGGCCTCGGCCTCCACCGCCGGGCTCTCGATGGCCGGATCGGTAAGGATAAAACCGGCGGCGATCACCAGTATCGCGACGAGTGGCCAGTGAACCATCTAATCCGCCCAGTTGCCTCAACCTCAATCCAGCGCGGCGCTTTGGTGCCGGCCCCTACCGGGCTGCGCCGTCTGCTTCGGGAGGAACCCTAACACGATGCACGCCACGGTCCTAGGCTCCATCGCAATCGTGGCAGTCTCAGGGCAATGCCATGGAGCGGTCATGAAAAACGTGGGATATCCTAGATAAATTCGCCTCTAAGGCGATCTACTCTGGGACAGTCGAGGTCGACGCATCCGCCGACGCATGCCGGCGCGCCTCGGTACGACGGCGCCCGCCGCGGCGGTTCGCCGGGCCCGCCTGCCGGCCGGGAAGCTCCGCCATCACCGCGCGCCGTTCCTCGGTGCTCATGCGGGTCCAGCGGGCAATCTCGTCGCCTGTCCGGGCACACCCCACGCAGAGCTTGGTCTCCGGATGCAGCATGCAGATGCGCACGCAGGGGCTCTCGATCGCCTCCCGCCGCCAGACAGCGTCGCCGCTTCCCGTCGTGTCGTCCATACTGCGCCCCACGCCCCTACCCGGCCCCGTCTTCGGATGCCCGCGCCAGCACCGACAACCGGTCGAGCGCGCCCTGCAAGATATAGGCGGCCGCGAGCTTATCGATCACCTCGGCGCGACGTTTTCGGGAGGAATCCGCCTCGAGAAGGGCCCGCTCGGCGGCGACGGTGCTGAGCCGCTCGTCCCAGAACGCCACCGGGCCAAGGCCCTTCGCCACCAGGTTGCGG
>JBCBHB010000029.1:0-10864 GCA_038526025.1 Pseudomonadota bacterium | reverse complement strand
GCTGCTCTACCTGCAGATCCCGGGCTATGCCGGCGCCGAGGTGCTGCTGATCGCGTTCCTTGTGGGCGTGGTGCAGCTCTCCGACGTCATGCAGTACGTTTGGGGCAAGCTGGCGGGCCGGCGGAAGCTGGCCCCGACGCTTTCTCCCTCGAAGACGGTGGAGGGAGCGATCGGCGGCATCGCCACGGCCACGCTCGTGGGGGCCGCGCTCTTCTGGATAACCCCCTTCACGCCGCTGGCCGCCGGTCTCATGGCCTTCGTGATCTCGGTGATGGGGCTGCTCGGCGGGCTTGTCATGTCCGCCATCAAGCGCGACCGGGGCGTGAAGGACTGGGGGCATCTCATCCGGGCACGGTGGCTTTCTCGACCGGCTGGACAGCGTGATTTTCTCCGCGCCGATCTTCTTTCACCTCACTCGTTACTGGTACTCGGTTACATGACCAGTCTTCCACCAGCGCTCGGGCGCCTTCTCTCATCGACGCCTGAGCATGCGGGGGCCACGGGTCTGATGGTCACCAGATGCACGGCACTCGGCAGCCCGGTCCTGCCGCAAAGCGCGGAGCCAGCGGCGTGAACGATCAGCCATCGCAGGGCGCCACCCGCCGCCCGCAGAAAGCGCGGGAGCAGGCCGCGGTTCGGCGCATCGCTCAGCGCCTCGCCGAAGCAGGTGTCAGGCCGAACAGGATAAGCCAGGCAGGTCTCGTCGCCGGCCTGCTCGCTGGCCTCTGCCTCTGGACAGGCGGTGTAGCCGAGAGCCCCGCGCTTCTGCTGCTTGGTGCGCTTCTCATCGGCCTTCGTCTGCTTGCCAACCTTCTCGATGGTCTCGTCGCGGTGGAAGGCGGGCGTGGCGAGCCCGATGGGCCCTTCTGGAACGAGGTGCCGGACCGCGCTTCTGATACCGCGATCCTCGTGGGCGCGGGGCTCGGTGCGGGCTTCCCGGCGCTGGGATGGGCGGCAGCCACGCTTGCGATCCTCACCGCCTATCTGCGCGAGGCTGGCGCTGCGCAGGGCCTGCCGCCAGATTTCGCGGGTCCCTTCGCGAAGCCCCAGCGCATGGCGGGGATCGCCACCGGGGCGGTCTTTGCCGCGTTGCTCGCCGTCGCGGATGTGGCGGGGGCAGCGGGGGCGCTGACCGTGGCGCTCTGGATTGTCGCGCTCGGCACGGCGGTCACGGCGCTTCGCCGCGCCGTCACTCTCCGCGCGAGGCTCCGCGGGCTTCCGGGTGAGGCCGGTCGCGACTAAGGGCTTCCCTGCGCCGCCCACCCGGGCCAAGGTCCGCGCAACGAAAGAACAAACGGAGGATGACGCCGATGGCCGCAATCACCCATTGCGTTTTCGACGCGTATGGCACGCTCTTCGACGTGGGGGCCGCCGCGCGCGATGCTGCGGCGGAAGAGGCGTTCGAGGTCATCAAGGATAGCTGGCAGCCGGTTGCCGAGACATGGCGCGATAAGCAACTCGCCTATACCTGGCTGCGCGCAACATCCGGCTGCCACACGGATTTCTGGACCGTGACCAAGCAGGCGCTGGATTGGACGCTGGAGTACTATGAGCTCACCGAGGTCGAGGGTCTCCGCGACCGGCTGCTGGCGCTCTACTGGGAACTCGCCCCCTTCGAGGAGGTCCAGCGTACGCTCACGGCGCTGAAGGGCATGGAGCAGACCCTCGCCATCCTCTCCAACGGTGAGCCGGAGATGCTGGAGGCGGCCGTTGTCAGCGCCCGGCTCGGCGGGCTCTTCGATGCCGTCCTCTCGGTGGAGCAGGTCGGCGTCTTCAAACCGCATCACCGGGTCTATGATCTCGTCGAGAAAACCTTCGGTTGCTCGCGGCAGGAAGTGCTCTTCGTGTCGTCGAACGGCTGGGACGCCTGCTGTGCCGCGGCCTACGGCTTCCGCACGCTCTGGGTGAACCGTCGCCAGGAGCCGGTGGACCGGCTGCCTGTTCGCCCGAACTTCGTGGCCGAGTCGCTGGTCGGCCTCCCGCGCGTCATCGAGAACCTTTGAGCCATGGCTGAGTTCATTGCGCCGGACGGGCGCGTCCTCGTCTTCGACGATCACGGCCCCCGCGATCTGCCCTCTCCCCCGGTCCTCTGCCTCGCGGGGCTCACCCGCGATGCGCGGGACTTTGCCGGCCTGGTGGCGCATCTCGCGCCCACCCGCCGGGTAATCTGCCTCGATGCTCGCGGACGGGGGCGCAGCGCCCGCGCCGAGGACCCGATGGCCGAGTACATCCTGCCGGTCGAGACAGGCGACGCCATCGCGCTGCTCGACCACCTGGCTATCGACCGGGCGGTGGTCGTCGGCACCTCGCGCGGCGGCTTGCAGGCGATGGGGCTGGCGGCGGCGGCCAAGGACCGGCTCGCGGGTGTGCTTCTCAACGATATCGGCCCCGTGATCGAGCGCGAAGGGCTCGAGAACATCATGGGCTATATCGGCCGCGCGCCCACAGCCAGGGACCGTACCGGGGCGGCTGCCGCATTGGCGAAGGCGATGGCCCGTCACTATCCGGACTTCGAGGAGGCGGACTGGTACGCCCTAGCGGGCAACCTCTTCCACTTCGATGCCGAGGGCGTGCCGCATCTCTCCTACGATCCAGCGCTTGCGGAGCCGGTCCGCGCCGCCTTCTCGGCGCCTCAGCGCGATCTCTGGTCGTTCTTCGAAAAGTTTGAGGGTGTGCCGCTCGCCTGCATCCGGGGCGCGCATTCCGACATTCTCTCGGCGGAGACGCTCGAGGAGATGGCGCGCCGCCGGCCCGACATGCTGCATGTGACGCTGGCGAACCGCGGCCATGTGCCCCTGCTGACGGAGCCCGACGCCGTGGCCCTGATCGACCGGTTTCTCGAAGGCTGCGGCTGACGGTGCTTTGGCAGCGGCGTTACGGCGGCTAGGCTCACCCAGCCGGCTGCGAAGGAGGACAGAATGCTCGACGCACAGGACGATCCCGTGGGGATCGACGATATCAGGGCGGCGGCGGGCCGGCTCGACGGGGTGGCGCGTACCACGCCGCTGCTCGAGAGCCCGCATCTGAACCGCCTCGCCGGCCGCAGGGTTCTGGTGAAGGCCGAATGTCTGCAGCTGACGGGCAGCTTCAAGTTCCGCGGCGCATGGTCTGCGCTGACCGCGTTGCCCGAGGACGTCCGTGCCCGCGGGGTCATCGGCTACTCCTCGGGAAATCACGCGCAGGGCGTTGCCCATGCGGCGGAATTGCTCGGCATACCGGCTGTGATCGTGATGCCGGCCGACGCGCCTGCGCTGAAGATCGCGAACACCAAGGCGCATGGCGCGGAGGTGATCCTCTACGACCGGCAGGGCGGCGAAAGTCGGGAAGCCGCCGGTGAGGCCATGGCAGCGGAGCGCGGGCTCACGCTCGTTCGGCCCTTCGACGAGTCGATGGTGATCGCAGGGCAGGGCACCTGCGGCCTCGAGATCGCGGCGCAGGCCGCGGCGGCGGGCGTGACGGAGGCGGACTGCGTGATCTGCGCTGGCGGCGGCGGTCTTGCAGCGGGTATCGCCCTCGCCCTCGAAGCCGATGCGCCGGGGCTGCGTCCCCGCCCGGCCGAGCCTGCAGGGTACGACGACTGGGCCAAGTCCCTCGTCGCCGGCAGCCCGCAGCCCTGCCGGCCCAACGAGCGCTCGATCTGCGACGCGATCCTGACCCCTGCTCCGGGCAAGATCACCTGGCCCATCTTCTCCCGCCTGAGCGGGCCGGGCATCGTGATCACCGACGACGAGGCGATGCATGCCATGGCCGCCGCCTTCCTTCGCCTCAAGGTGGTGTTGGAGCCGGGAGGGGCCGCAGCACTTGCCGCCGTTCTTTCCCATGGAGACGAGATCGAGGGCGATGCCGTGATCTGCACGGCTTCTGGCGGCAACGTGGACCCCGCGGTCTTCACGCAGGCGCTGGAGCGCCACGCGGCGCAGGTCTAGCGGGGCGGCGGCAGGGTTGCGGGCTTGGTGCAGGCGCGGGCCACCGAGCCCGTGCAGGGCCGGGGCATCAGGTGCTCCCGCGTGAGGCAGATGCGCACCTCCTGGATGTAGCGACCTCGACACGTGACCACTGTAGAAGCCGGCGTGAGCGCAGGGTTCACATCGAGAAACGCCGCCTCCACCACGCTTGCATCGATGCGCACGGGGCGTCCGATCTCACGCAGCAGCGACGGCCGCGTTACCTTCTCGAAAGCCGTGCGCGCCCGGTCGAAATAGGCCTGCGGCGAGAGGCCCGAGCAGCGCCCGTGCTTCTTCCACTGGTGCCAGGCGAGCCCGCCGCTGCCCATGATGTCGGCCATCGCCGCCGTTTCCGCGCGCGTCGCATCGCGCCCCGCCGCCCGGCAGTACTCGGGCCAGCCGCTGATCCGCTGCGGCCAGAGCCCGTGCAGAATGAAGCCCGTGCCGGTGCCCGAGCGGCAGCTGCGCGCGCCCCTCTCATCCCCCTCCGAGGCACACCAGCTCGGCTGCCAGGACAGCGCCATCACGTAGTAATCGAACCGGCCCGGCGCCTCGTCCGCCCGCCCGGCAGCGGCCGCTGCCGAGAGCACGGCGGTAAGGAGCAGAAGAATAACCGCTTTCATTCCGTCTCCGGATCGTTATATGTCCGCCAACCCCCGACATCGCCAGCGCGCTGCCAGGGACCCCGCCGCCGGGAACACGGCGCGGGGCGTGCGCGAAAGGCTATGCGGGTCGAGAGAAGGAATAAAGGAGAACGCCGCCCATGTCCGACGATCTGCCGCTCATGCCGAAGGCGACGGCCGTCTGGCTCGTCGACAACACGACGCTCACCTTCCGCCAGATCGCCGATTTCTGCGGCATGCACGAGCTTGAGGTTTCCGGCATCGCCGACGGCGAGGTGGCCATCGGCATCAAGGGGATGGACCCGGTCGCCGGGAACCAGCTCACCGCCGAGGAGATCCAGCGCTGCGAGGGCGACCCGATCGCGCGCCTCAAGCTCCTGAAGCGCAGCCTTGCGCCCGAGCCGAAGAAGAAGGCGCCGCGCTACACGCCTGTCTCGAAGCGGCAGGACCGGCCGGCGGCCATCGCCTGGCTCGTGCGCTATCACCCGGAGCTGGAGGATCGTCAGATCTCGAAGCTGATCGGCACGACGAAGCCCACGATCCAGACCATTCGCGACAAGAGCCACTGGAATTACAGCAACCTCCAGCCGGTGGACCCGGTGGCGCTGGGCCTCTGCAAGCAGATCGACCTCGACCGCGCGGTGCGCGAGGCGGCGGAGAAGCGGGCGAAGGCGGCCGAGGCCGTACCGACGCCGGAGGAGCGGCTGTCCCTGCTCTCGACAGACGAGGCGCTGGCGCGCGAGGCGGAGGCGGCGGAGACGGAGCTGCCCACGGCCATCAAGGGCCTCGAGAACTTCAGCCTCGACGATCCGCGCCCCGGTGAGGGCGGGCTCGAGGACGACCCGCGCCGGCCGCTATCGGCGGAAGACGACGATCTCGATGCGGACAGCTTCTTCAACCTCCCGAAGGACGACGAGCAGCGCTGAGACCTGAGGCTGGCGGTATCGCGGCGCGCGGCGCCGCGATGCTTGCCGCGCCTGGCCAGCGCCATCCGGCGCCGGCCAAGCCGCCCGGGGCGGGCCCGAAGCGTGCTGGCCGATCCCGTGGAAGGTGGGATGGTTAGCGCACCGGCGAGGCCAGCGGGTCGAGAACGCTGCGACCGCCGTCGACCGTCAGTACCTGCCCGGTCACGAAGCCTGCACCGGGCGAGACGAGGAAATGCGCGGCTTCCGCCACTTCCTCGGCCTCGCCGATCCGGCCCATGGGTGTCACCCGGAGCATCTCGGCGCGCAGGTCCTCGCGCTCCCGCATCGCCGCGCGGAGGCGTTCGGTCATCACCGCGCCGAGGGCGAGGGCGTTCACCCGGATGCGATGGGGCGCGAGACCCACGGCCATGGAGCGTGTCAGCTGCTCGAGTGCCGCGCAGCTCACCGAGAAGGCGAGAAGCTCTGGCACCGTGCGCCGCGCGGCGACGGAGGAGATGTTCAGGATCGCGCCCGCGAAGTCGTCCTCCCGTTCGGCGGTTTCGATCATCCGCTTCGAGACCGCCTGCGCGAGCAGGAACGAGGCGGTGACGTTCTCCTCCAGCGCCTCCGAAAGACCTCGGGCGTTGAGATCGGCGAAAGCACCCGGGGCGGTCGCTCTCGGCACCTGCACCAGGATGTCGACGCGGTCGAACATGTCGATGGTGGCGGCGACGAGATTGGCGGCCCCCAGCCTGTCGGCGAGACGGTGGGCGAATTTCGCCGCGCGGTCGCCTGCCTTGAGGTCGCCATGGGCCGAGGCGAGGGCGCGATCCTGCTCATCCGCCATCATCACGCGCGCGCCCGCTTCGAGGAAGCGCTCCGTGATGGCGTTGCCCACCGCGCCAGCGGCGCCGGTGACGATGGCCACCTTTCCCGAGAGTGCGTCGGCCATGTGCTAACCCCTGCTGCCGCTCCCGGCGTGCCGACGCGCAAGCCCCCGGCGCCGGTAACGCCGCCAGACTGGCCCGGCACGCCGGCGCTGTCGACCGGGAAATGCGCGCGGCTGCAGGCTCCGGCGGTTCGCCCGGGCAAGAGCGTCATTTGACAGAGCCTGCCGCCCTCGGTCAGCCTCACGCGGCAAGGGGCGGGAACGGCCCCGGGAGGGACAGGGATGCAAGGCCACGACGCGTTTCTCGCCAGGCGCGAGGCAAACTTCCAGCCGCTGAGCCCGATCGGCCAGCTGGAACGCGCAGCGAGCGTCTTTCCGAAGCGTGCTGCGATCATCCACGGCGACGAGTGCACGGACTATGCGCAGTTCTATGCCCGGTCCCGCCGCCTCGCCTCCGCCCTTCGCGCCGCTGGGGTGGCGCGGGGGGACGTGGTCTCAACGCTTCTCTTCAACACGCCGCCGCAGCTCGAGGCGCATTACGGGGTCCCCATGGCGGGGGCCGTTCTGAACGCGGTGAACACACGGCTTTCGGCAGGTGAGGTCGCCTACATCCTCGATCATGCGCCGGCGCGGGTGGTGATCGTCGACGCCGAACTTGTGCCGCTCGTCGCCGAGGCGCTTGGCCAGATGGTGATGCCGAAGCCGCAGGTCGTGGTCTATGTCGATCCGACCGCACCGGCGGAGGCGGGTCTCGGTGTCGACTACGAGGCCTTCCTCGCGGGCGGAGACCCGGCCTTCGACTGGGCCATGCCCGAGGACGAGTGGGACACGATCAGCCTCAACTATACCTCGGGCACCACGGGCCGCCCGAAGGGCATTCTCTACCACCACCGCGGTGCGGCGCTGCTGGCGCAATCCAACCTTCTGCATGCCAACCTGGGTGCGCCGCCGGTCTATCTCTGGACGCTGCCGATGTTTCACTGCAACGGCTGGTGCTTTCCCTGGTCTCTCTCCTACGCCGCGGGCACGCATGTTTGCCTGCGCCAGGTGCGCGCCGGGCCGATCTACGAGGCGATCGCGACGCATGGTGTGAACCTCCTCTGCGGCGCGCCGATTGTCATGTCCGTCATCCTCGGGGCGAGCCGCGACGAGAAGCGGGAGACGACGGGGCGGGTGCGCTTCTTCACCGCCGCTGCACCGCCGCCTGAAACCGTGCTCGCCGCCATGGCGGCCGCCGGGTTCGAGGTCACGCATGTCTACGGGCTGACCGAGGTCTACGGCCCCGCCGTGGTGAACGAGTGGAACCATGTGTGGAACGACCTCCCGCCGGAAGAGCAGGCACGTCTGAAGGCGCGCCAGGGTGTGCGCTATGCGGCGCTGGAGGCGCTGTCCGTCCGGGACCCCCAGACGCTGACGCCCGTGCCCGCCGATGGCGAGACGCTCGGCGAAGTGATGTTTCGCGGAAACGTCGTCATGAAAGGGGTGCACAAGGATCCGGAGGCAACGGAGAAGGCCTTTGCCGGCGGCTGGTTCCATTCCGGCGATCTCGCGGTGATGCATCCCGACGGCTACATCCAGCTCCGCGATCGCGCGAAGGACATCATCATCTCCGGCGGGGAGAACATCTCCTCCATCGAGATCGAGAACGTCCTGCACGCCCACCCCGCGGTGGCCTTCGCCGCCGTCGTGGGCGCGCCGCACGAGAAGTGGGGGGAGACCCCGGTGGCCCATGTCGAGCTCAAGCCGGATGGTGAGGTGGACGAGGAGACGCTGCTCGATTTCGTGCGCGCGCGGCTCGCGCGCTTCAAATGCCCCAGCCGAATCGAGTTCTGCGAACTGCCAAAGACCTCCACGGGCAAGATCCAGAAATACGCCCTGCGCGGGCGCTGACCCGTCCGAACCGCGTCAATCCTGCAGCCAGGGGTTGTAGTGAACCGCCCGTCTTTGCGTTTTGGCCGCTGTGCATGCACTTTGCCCGCATGATCACAACGCCTCTCATTGCAAGCCTCGTTTTCGCGACTGCTTCAGTGGCTGTGCCCCTTGAGACAGAGCGCGCCCCATCACTTGTGCTCCCGCCGCCCGCGCTGATGCAGGCAGACGATCAGGCGCTTCGGGAGTTCGAGGTCGCGGGCAGCACGATCCGCGGGAACAGCAGGGGCATCAGCAGGAAGTTCAGCAGAGAGCCGGGCAAGATCCGTCGGCAGTTCACGCTGAGGGGCGGGAAGCGGACAGAGCCTCGCGGGCGGGTTGCCACGCCCTACGGCGTCAAGAAGAAGTCTGGCGGAGGCTCCGGCACGGCAACAGCGCCGCCGACGACGCCGTCGGTCACTGAAAACCGCCTGCCGGTCTTCAACAGCGGGCCGAAGCGGCTGCGCGTGGGGAGCGGCGCTTCGGAGTAGCGCCAACGGCCCGGCCGATGGGGTCAGACGCAGCGTTGCCCGGGGAACGGGGCCGGTTTCCGGCGCGTCGCCGCAGGCGCCGCCTCGTCTCCACCCGCAGTGCCTTCCCGGATCGACGCGATGGTCTCCGGCGGCAGCCCGGCCAGCGCCAGCAGCAGCCCCTCCGTATCCGTGGCGCGCAGGTCGAGGTCGAGCGTGCCGCGGAAGCTGCCCGGATCGCCCGAACGCTGGATCGCAAGCCCGCCTTCGCGCGCCACGCAGAAATCGGCACCTGCAAGGATCAACGCGGCGACCAGCGTGTCGCGCTGTTCGGTCAGCCGTTGGGCGGTGCTTCCGGCGTTCGCCCCCTCGGCCTCGAGCGTCACGGCGTAGGTCGTGGCTGCTGCTTCGCTGCCCACAACGCTGCCGCTGGCGCGCACGCGCTTCGGCTGGGCAAGGGGCATGGGGTCCGGCTCGGGTTCCGCCTCGGGCTCGTCCGGTTCGGGCGGCGGGGTGACGACCACGACGTCCCGCTCCCGCGTGTCGTAGCCGAAACCGTAGGGAAAGCCGTAGCCGTACCGCCGGTGGCGGAAATGGCGGCCAGGCCGACGGGGCCTCGGGCGGGTCCGCGGCCGTTCCAGCCCAGGTCCGTTGTTGTAGGACGGTGTCGTCGAGCGGATGCGCGCGCCGAGCGCGCCTGCGCTGCGCGGGCCACGCTGCACGGCCGCGACGCGCCCGCTCCCGGTCGATCCCGCGCCGCTCACGCCGCTCCGCAAGCCGAAACCGCCTGCAGAGGCATCGGAACCCGGCGCGACGATGCCGATGCCGAGCGCGGCCACGAGCAGTGCGGCGATGAAAAACGGGCGACTGAACATCGCTAAAGGATCGTATCTTCGCCGCCCGCTTTCAATCTTTCGCCGCGCTCGCCCCGTTCACATCTTCACCCGGCGTCCCTTCGTCAGCCGTCGGTGAGCACCACCAGCAGGTCCTTCGCCTCGACCTGAGCGCCCGCGCCCTGCACCACGCGCTCGACCACGCCGCCCTTCTCCGCGCGGATGGCCGTCTCCATCTTCATCGCTTCGAGCGTGAGCATCAGGTCGCCTGCCTGCACCTTCTTCCCGGGCTCCACGGCTACCGAGCCGATCACGCCAGGCATGGGGGCCGCCACGTGGTTCGGGTTTCCTTCCTCGGCCTTCTCGGACTTGGCGGCGGCGGAGGACACGCGCCGGTCCATCACGCGGATCGTGCGCGGCTGGCCGTTGAGCTCGTAGAAAACCTTCACCTCGCCCCGGTCGTCCGGGTCGGACCAGGTCTGCAGCCGGATGACCAGCGTGACCCCGGGGCGGAGATCGACTGCGACTTCTTCGCCCGCCTCCATGCCATAGAAGAAGGTAGGCGTGGGCAGGACGCGTACGGGCCCGTAGTCCCGCCGCCGGCCCATGTAGTCGAGATAGACCTTCGGATACATCAGGTACGACGAAAGGTCCTCGTCATCGACTGTGTGGCCATCCATCTCGTCCATGGCTTCCTGGCGCTTTGCTTCCAGGTCCGCGGGCGGCATCAGGCTCCCGGGGCGCTCGGTGATCGGGGTCTCGTCGCCCACCACCTTGGCCTGCAGCGCCGGCGGGAAGCCGCCCGGCGGCTGGCCCACGGCGCCCTTGAAGAAGGTCACCACGCTGTCCGGGAAGCTCACCTCGGTACTCGGGTTCTCCACATCCGCACGGCTGAGCCCGGCTGCCACCATGCTCAGCGCCATGTCGCCCACGGTTTTCGCGATGGGCGTGACCTTGATGACGTCGCCGAACATCTGGTTCACGTCCTGATAAGTGCGCGCGATCTCCGGCCAGCGGTCCTCGAGCCCCATGGAGCGCGCCTGGGCGCGGAGGTTCGTGACCTGCCCGCCCGGCATCTCGTGGAGGTACACCTCGGAGGAGCCGGAGCGCAGGTCGCTCTCGAACCCCGCATACATCCGCCGCACACCTTCCCAGTACCGCCCCACTTCGCGGATCGCGTCTAGGTCGAGCCCGGTGTCCCGCTCCTGCCCTTTCAGCGCCGCGACGATGGAGCCGAGCGGCGGCTGGGAGGTGAGGCCCGAGAGCGGATCGACGGCTGCGTCCGCCGCATC
>JBCBHB010000028.1:0-10867 GCA_038526025.1 Pseudomonadota bacterium | reverse complement strand
GTTTGGGATCGCGACGATGGTGGGCATCGCGAGCGGCAGGTCCACCTTCCAGAGGAGATACCTCGGTGTCGCGCCGAAGGCGAGCGCTGCCTCCCGCACCGTCGCCGGCACCTGCTGGAGCCCCAGCACCGTGAAGCGGATGACCGGAGGCGAGCCGAAGATCATCGTGGCCACCACGCCGGCGGGCTTGCCGGAGCCGATGAAGGCCACCACCGGGATGAGATAAACGAAGCTCGGCATCGACTGCATGAAGTCGAGGATCGGGCGCACCACAGCGAAGACCTTCGGACGGCGCGCGCAATAGATGCCGAGCGGGATGCCGAGAGTGATCGAGATCAGTGCCGCCGCGCCGAGAAGCGCAATGGTGGTCATCGCCTTCTCCCAGAAGTCGAGCAAGCCCAGATAGGCGAGCGCCGCGCCGGTGAAGATCGCGACCCGCGCGCCGGCCGAGAGGTGAGCGAGCATCACGATCACAAGGGCGACCACTGGCCAGGGGGTCTGCACCAGTACCACCTCGATCCAATCGAGCAGCGTGCGCATGCCGGCGGTCAGGCTGTCGAAGAAGCCGCGGCCGGCGGTCTTCATCCAGTCGAAGACCGCCTGCACGCCGTCGCCGACATTGAGGCGCCAGTCGCGATCTCGCGGGAAGGTTTCGAGCACAGGGAGCAGGTCCGGCTGTGCGAACTTGATGATCGAGAGAGCGATGACCGAGACGAAGAGCGCCGCCGCGATGGCCAGGCGCTCCACCGACCAGCCATTCGCGACGGTACGGTCAGACCGCCAGCGGACGAACTGCTTCTCCAGCGTCCAGTTGGCGATGGCCGCAATCGTGAACTTCACCACCGTCAGGAGCACGAGACCGACGAGGATGTAGCTGAGCCCTGTCGCGTCGGCCGCCTCCGCGGCTGTGCGGGCCTCTGCCATCGCCCCCTCGAGCGACTCCGCCGCCCGCCGGAGCGAGTCCAGCGCGCCGGAGCCCGACGCCTCTGCCGCCTCGATCTGCTGGCGGCGCAGCTCCAGGGTCTCGCCGATCTTGTCGGCGCGTTCGCGAAACTCCCGCCCAAGATCGCCGAAAAGGCCCTGGCCGATCTGGATCCAAGCGAGCGTCTCAAGCAGCAGGAACCCGAGAAACCAGGACCAGAGACCGCGGGCCCCGAACCAGATCGGGCCGAGCAGCCCTGCGATCCAGTTGAGCGTGAAGCGGTAGCCCGGGGCTTCCATCATGTAGGCGAAGACCTGCCGGTAATAGTCCGCGCCCTTGCCGGTGAAGGTTGTCACGAGGTCTCCGAGCTGGCGGGCGGTCTCGGGCTGGATATTGGTGTTGGCCGCGTCCTTCATGCCTGGCTCTCCTTGATGGCGCGGATCAGGCCCGCCCGGTTGATGACGCCCACGGTCTTGCCGTTCTCGGTCACGGCGATGACCCCTCGCCCGTCGACGGCGAGGTCGATCAGCGCCGAGAGGTCCATGTCGGGTTTGGCCTCCGGCGCATCCTGCGGCACCGACCCGTGGGTCGCCTCGAACTCGTCCACAGGCTTCATCACCGAATGCGCGAAGATCATGTTGAGCTTCGAGATGCCCGCCACGAAGTCCGCCACGTAGTCGTCGGCGGGGTTGAGGATGATCTCCTCCGGCGTGCCGATCTGCACGATGCGCCCGTCCTTCATGATGGCGATCCGATGGCCGATACGGATCGCCTCGTCGAGGTCATGGGTGATGAACATCGTGGTCTTCTTGAGCTCGCGGCTGAGCTCCATGAACTGATCCTGGAGCTGCTTGCGGATGAGCGGGTCGAGCGCCGAGAAGGGCTCGTCCATCAAGAGGATCTCGGGGTCCGACGCGATGGCCCGCGCGAGCCCCACCCGCTGCTGCATGCCGCCCGAGAGCTCGTGGGCGTACTTGTCCTCCCACCCTTTGAGCTCGACGAGGCCGAGCACCCGGTCCGCTTCCTCCCATCGGCGCGCCTTGCCCGTGCCGCGGATCTCGAGCGGCATCGCCACGTTGTCGCGCACTGTGCGGTGGGGCATCAGGCCGAAGTTCTGGAACACCATGGCGACCCGACGGTTCCGCAGGTCGCGCAACGCCTCCGGCCCGAGACCCATCACGTCGTCGTCGCCGATGACGATCTGGCCCGCCGTCGGCTCCAGAAGCCGATTGACATGGCGCACGAGCGTGGACTTTCCGGAACCGGAGAGCCCCATGACGCAGAAGAGTTCGCCACGCTCGATCTGGAAGGTCGCATCCGCCACGCCGACCACGCAATCGAAGCGTTCGAGCACCTCGGCCTTTCCGATCCCCTCGGCGTGAATTGCGGCGAGCGCTTCCTTGGAGCGGTCACCGAAGATCTTCCAGACGCCGCGAGCGTCGATGGCGATGTTCTGGTCCATGGCTGTCCTCCCCGGCTGCTGCCGCGGCGGCCCGATGCCGCCGCGCTGTCGTGCGTCAGAGGGCGGGGGTCACTTCAGCCCGAGCCAGGTGTCGACCATGTCGCCGTTGGCGTCGATCCATGCAGCCACGACCTCGTCGATCTGCTTGCCCTGGACGACAACCTCATAGGTGAGCTGGGAGAGCGCGTCCGAGTCCATGTCGATCGCGCCGAGGAAGGAGGCGGCGGCCGGGTTCCGCTCCTCGAGCGACTTGGAGTAGGCGACGGTCACGGTCTTCACCACATCGCCCGTCGTGATGCTCGACTTGTTGTACCAATCGGCGTCTTGGTCGGCCTGCACGATCTTGTAGCTGTCCGGATCGTGCGGCGGCTCCTCGATCATGGTGACGTCGTAGAGCGCATGCACGTAGTGCGGCTTGTAGCAGTAGAAGACGACGCCCTCCTCGCGCTCGATCGCGTCCTTGAGGCGGGAGTAGAAGACGGTCTCGTCTTCGGTGGTCGCCTCGAGGAAGGTCTCGATGCCGTAGTCGCGGACCTTCACTTTGTGAATGTTGGTCGAGGCCCAGCCCGAGGCACCGACCCAGATCTCGCCCATCCCGTTGCCATCTGCGTCGAACAGCTCTTGAGCGTCCGGCGTCGCGAGATCGAAGACCGAGCGGATGTTGTGCTGCTCGGCCATGTAGCTGGGCGTGCAGAAGCCCGCGCGGCCCTCGTAGGACCCCGAGGAGAGCGCCACCGTGCCCTTCTGGTCGACATACTCGTCGGTGAAGGAGGACTGGTTCGGCAGCCACACGTCGGGGTGCACGTCGATGTCTCCGCGCCCGCCATCCATGGCGGCGAAGATCACCGCGTTGGCGCCGGGGGCATAGCCTACCTCGCCACCGAGGCGGCCCTCGATGATCTGCCCGATCAGGTTGGCCATGATCTTCGCCCCGGGCCAGGACGGCTCGCCGATCGTCACCTTCTCCTGCGCCAAGGCGGGGGCCGCAGCCATCCCGGTTCCGGCAGCCACGGCAACCGCCGCCGCAAGGCTGGTCAATCTACGCATGGGTTCACCTCCTGCTGTGTGTCCGTTGGTTATGCTCTTGCCCGCTGTCGCTGCGGGTCGACGAAGGGGATGTCGGCCACGGTCGCACCGAGGCGCTTCATGCGCCCGTCGAGCTGGCCCACTTCGAGCCGCGTCCCCGGCTCCGCGTGCTCGACCGCGATCCGGGCCATGGCGACGGCCCGCTCCAGCATCGGGGAGCGGGTGGCCGACGTGACCTCTCCGACCGGGCGTTCACCGGCAAGGACCGGCGCGCCATGGGCCGGTACGTCGTCGACATCGATCAGCAGCCCGGCCAGACGCCTCCGGGGCGCGCCGCCGTTGCGCTCGAGCGCTGCCTTGCCGACGAAATCGGATTTCGAGAGGTCCACCGCGAAGCCGAGCCCGGCCTCGTGCGCATCGACCCCCGGCGCAAACTCGGCGCCCGCCGCCGCCAGCCCCGCCTCGATCCGGATGATCTCGAGCGCAGCCGAGCCCATCGGCTTGATCCCGAACTCGGCACCCGCCGCGACCACGGCATCCCAGATCTCGACCGCGTCGGCCTTGGCGCAGAAGAGCTCATAGCCAAGCTCGCCTGTATAGCCCGACCGGCTGAGCATGAACGGCGCCCCCTCACGGTCTCCGAGCCGGGCCACCGTGACGCCGAACCACTTGAGATGGTCGATCGAGGGCACATGCGGCTGCGTGAACGCGATCTTGCGTAGGAGATCGCGCGAGCGCGGCCCTTGCACGGCGAGGTTGGGCATCGCCCCGCGCATGGCGTGCACCCGCACCTGGAGCCCCTCAGCCTCCGCCAGCGCCTTGAGCGCCCGACCGCTTTCCTCAGACCCGCAGCACCAGCGGAAGAGCTCGGGCCCGAGCCGGAACAGCGTGCCATCGTCGATCACCGTGCCCGCCGCGTCGCACATCAGCGAGTACGTGCCGCGCCAGACCGCAAGCTTCGCGACATTCCGCGTCATCGCGCGCTGCAGCAGCCGCTCCGCGTCCGGGCCTATCACGTCGAACTTGCGCAGCCCGCTCATGTCCTGGACCGTCACGGCCTCGCGGCAGGCCCAGTATTCGCCGAGCGTGCCCGAGATGGGAAACGTCACCGGCGCCCAGAGGTCGCGCGCCGGGGCGAACTGCTCGGTGAGGGCGGCGAGCCGGGGATGGAAGGCCGACTCCTCGCTGATCGTCATTTGGGCGTCTTCCCTTTCCCGATAGGCGATTGCCCGGCGGACCGGCGCATCCGGCCGATAGATCCGGACATGCACATCCGTGGGGTTCCAGCCGTTGATGGGATCGATGTCGTCCGGACAGGCGGTCGAGACGCACACCAGATCGTCCAGCGCCTCCATGGCCACGTAGTCGCCCGGCCGCGAATGGGCCTCCTCGGTGAGGATGAGGTTTGTGTGACGGTCTACCCAGGTGCTCCAGAAGAAGTTGATCGCCGGCCAGGCCGACCGGCGCACAACGCCGAAGGGGTCGAGCGCATCGGAGATGTTGTCCGAGCAGTTGAGGTGGCCCGGGAAGCCGCGCTCCTCGTACCCTCGGGCAGTGCAGGCGAGGCCGAAGGTGTCGTGCCGCCCGCATGTGTCCTGCACTAGGCGGAGAAGAGGGCGCATCTCGCGGTCGTAGAACTTGTCAAAGAGCCCGGGTGCGGGGTAGGCGCGCCGGGTGAGTGAGCGGGTCGCGGTGCTGTCGATCATTTCCTCGCGCCCGGCGTCGAGGCCAGGCGCGCGGAACGCCATGAAATCAGAGCACTGCTGCCCCTGGATATCGATTATCTGAAGCACCTCGCCCCGGGCGACCCGATAGGCGCGCGCCGTGCCACGGGGAACGGTGAACTCGTCGCGGACATGGCCGAGCGGGTCCGGCAGGTGCAGGCCCGTGGATGCGCCGCGGCGGTGCGCGAGCACGAAGCCGCCGGTCGTCGTCCCTCCCACCAAGGCATCGCGCGGGGCGGGACAGAAGGCCCAGAGCGTGCATGCCGCCGCGGCCTTCAGATGCACGGGCTCGGCGCCGAGCGAGACCGTCGCCACAGACAGCCGCGCCGGAATGCCGAGGCCCAGACCGCGCGCCCAGCCTTTGAACTCAGCGGCATCGATGTCCTCGGGCGCAAGCGTGGCCTCGGCAGTGAGCCCCAGACGCTCCGGGGCGCGTGTGCCCGATCCGTCGAGGACGAGGAGGTAGGCCTCAGGCTGCTCGCTGAGCGCGGTCAGCGACAAGAGATCCCCCGGCGCCAGCGACAGGCGCCGTGCCTGGCGCGGTCCGACCTCGTGGGGCGTGCCGTGATCCGGCGCGGGAAAGCCGGGGAAGGCGCGGGCGCGGCTGGCCGAGCCGACGAAGGAGAACCGGTGGATCTCTCCCTCTAGCGGCATTCGCATGGCCCTCCACGTCTGTGTAACTAGTTACCAAGCGTGATAAAACTAGTTACAAGAGTCAATCCCCACGTTGATGCTGCTTGTCCGGCGGCGTAGCTTGGCACCCGATGTCGGATCGGGAAGCCAGAAAGCGATCGACGCTCAGGGATGTGGCGCGGCGCTCGGGTGTGTCCGTCGCGACGGTCTCGCGCGTTCTGAATGCGCCGATGCGCGTTTCGCAGGCGACGCGGGAGCGCGTGCAATCGGCGATCACCGAACTGCGGTTCTTCCCAAGCGCGGCCGCGCGCGCGATCAATTCCGGGCGGACCCGCCTGGTCGGCGCGTTGGTGCCCACCCTCGACAATGCGATCTTCGCCCGCTTCCTCGAAGCGCTGGAAGGCGGGCTGGCGGAGCGCGGCCTCTCGCTCGTCGTGGCGACCACCAATGGCGACCCGGAGCGCGAGGCGGCGAAGGCGCAGAGCCTGATCGATTGCGGGGCGGAAGGTCTGGTGCTCTCGGGCGTGACGCGGGCGGCCAGCTTCGACGCGCTGGTCGAGAGGGCTCAGATGCCCGTAATCGCGACCTCCTATTTCGATCCAGACTACCGCTATCCGACGATCGGCTACGAGAACGGAACTGTGGCCCGGATCGCCCTTTCGCATCTCATCGATCTCGGACACCGTGAGATCGCGGTGCTACACGGACCTGTCCACAACAACGACCGCACGCGCGCGCGGCTACAGGGACTGGAGCCTCCGAAGAACATCACGCTTTGCCACTGGGAGACGGATCTCTCGGTCGGCGGCGGATCTGCTGCGGTCAATCGGCTCCTTAGCGGCCGCATGCCGACGGCGATCCTGTGTCTGTCCGATGTCCTGGCGACCGGGGCGCTCTACGCGCTCCGCCGTCACGGCATCGCCGTGCCAGAGCAGACATCGGTGATGGGGATCGACGATCTCCCGAGCTCGGCCTTCACACGACCCGCATTGACCACTGTTCGGCTGCAGGTGCGCGAGATGGGCGCGGCAACGGCTGAGGCACTCGCGGACTGGATAGAGGAAGGGCACCGACCCGAGCCGCGAGATCTCGGCCCGAAGTTGATTGTGAGAGAGACGGCGGCGCCCCCGGTTGCGGGTGTCAATGACGGCCGGAAGACCCGCCGCTAAGGTGCAAGCAGGCATCGTTCCGCGTGGGCTTGGTTTTTCGGCATCGGCGCGCATGCGGATCTCCATCACCGTCTTCATGATGATCGGTCCATGGGGTCGATGACGCTCTAACTCGACGGGCGCTCTCGTTGACCATCGTCGACCGGCGCGATGGTCACAGCCCTTTGGAGAGAGCGCCCAGCGCGGCGCGGCGCCTAACCGCCTGCAAATGCTGCCGGGGTCCGCCTTGGCGCGCGCTGCGCGCGGGTGATCGTCTGATCTCGGCAGCCGCGCAGGCAGAGGCTCGCTCACGCAAGGTCAACGGCTTACTCTTCCGCACCTGCTCAGAGGCTCTGGGCACCGAAATTGAAACTATGTATACGCACCGAGAGTAGGTGGTAGCGTCAGCCGGGGGTACCGTCATGCTGCTGCATATCGACGTCCAGAACGCACAAGCTGTTCGGACTGACGGAACAGTCATCAATGTCGACGAGATCGATTTGCCGATCTTGCACGCGACCATGTTGAACATGCCGCAGAGCCGTCTGGCCTTCGTGCTGGGGCTCTCAGAACAAGCACTGTCCGACCGGATCGAGGTGCTGAGAGAGCGCCTCGGCAGCGACTGGGGCGCCCTCGCCGACGGTCGACTGACGATGTTCCCCGGCGCACCTCCCCGATCTGGCTGCGCCTGGGAGGATCGGCATTGCGCAGCTCTCTTGCAGCGGGCGCTGCAGCTGCGGCAGGAGGACGAGCCGTTTCTGACAGTGGCCGACGGGGCGACCTTCACGCTTGGAGAAACGATCGAACTGGTCGCCAAGGTGAGGGCCCGCCTCCGGCAGGCTATGCTTGGTCCGGGCGACCGGATCGCGCTCGACGCCGGCCCGCGCCTCGAGACGTACCTCCTTACCGTTGCGGCGCTGGCAAGCGGGGTCGTCGTCGTGCGCCTGGGGGAGAACCTGGGAAGCGATACCCTCCGGGGCATGGTCCGCACGACGCCCGCCCCGGTGACGTTCACCGCGCGACGGTCGGTCCTCGAAGATCTGCTGCAGGGTACCGAGATCATCGACTTGCCTGATGAGCGGGGCGCGGTCGGACGGCGGCCCTACGCCGTCTGGCTTGATGAGACCCTCGAAGTCGCAGAGGCCGATCGCCGCCCGTTGCAGGTAAGCCCCGCGGATCCGGCGTTGATCGGGTTCACCAGTGGCTCGACCGACCTTCCAAAGGCGGTCATGATACCCCACGAGGCGGTCTTCCGGCAGGCCGAGGCAACTCAGTCGCTTCTCCGTTTCAGTCGCGACGATGTTTTCTTCTCCGCAACTGACGTTACGTCCAACACATCGACCTTTGTCGTCTTCACCCTTCCAGTTCTGAGCGGCGGACGGCTCATCCTGCCAAGCGCCGCAGCCCGTCGCAGTCCGCTCGCTTTCGCGCAGGAATGCGACGCCTATGGCGCAACCTGCATCATGGTTGTGCCGAGCTGCCTGCGAACACTGAATGAAATGGCGGCGCTGAGCAGCGCCCCGACGCTCACCACGGTGCGCCACGCAATCAGTTCAACGGCGCCGCTCGATCACGGCAATGCCGAGCGGTTCTGCGCAACCTATGGAACCAGGGTCTCCGATTTGCTTGGCGCCCGAGAAATCGGCACGCTCATCCACGCAGATGGCGAACAGGGCGAAGTTATCGGCCACGGCGGCGGTGTTCCGGTCCAAACCATGGTGCGCCTTCTGGACGATGAGGGTGCACCCGTGGCTCGCGGCGAGGTTGGGCAGATCTGGGTGCACAGTGATGTACAGATGACGGGCTATGTTCCCGCCATGGAGGGCGATGACATCCGTACGCCTGGCGGCAACCTGCCGGTTGGAGAGCGTCCGATCTGGTCCACGTCGGGCGATCTCTGCCGCTCAAACGAGGATGGCCGCATCGAGGTCGTCGGCCGCAAGCGGGATGTCATCAAGGCGCCCGACGGCAGCATTGTCTTCCCGGCCCAGGTCGAGGCGGTCCTGCTTGATCATGATGCCGTGGTTGAAGCCTGTGTCTTCGCGGCGGCTGATGCCCAAGGTGTCGAGAACGTTGCGGCAGCTGTCATTCTGCGTGTTGCCGATGACCAAGACAGTTTGATCCGCACGCTTCAATTGGCCGTACGCACACGCCTCGGCCCGTTCATGACCCCCCGCGTCGTCACCGTCATGCCGGACTTTCCGCGTGTCGGCCGGGGCAAACCCGACCGTATCGCCCTTAGGAGGCAGTTGGAATGCCAGGGGACGTAAGCGACGGGCCGTCGAGACGGATTGTACTTGTGGGTGTGCGCTCTCCGATGATCGTCGATTACGAGGAGAGTTGCCGGCGCTGCGGTATCGAAGTTGTGGCCGGCATCTCCGCCGCGGGGCCGTCCCGAATGCTCATGACGCGCGATGTTGTCGAAGAGGCGCCCGCTGGCGTCACGCACTTCCTGCCCTGCGCTTTCTCGCCCTCGCGGCGGCGCGAACTCGCCGTGTTGGGCCGGGAGCTGGGCCTCACGCTCGCCGCGCCGCTGCTGGACCCATCGGCCTCGGTCGCATCGACGGCGCGTATCGGCGACGGCAGCTTCTTGAATGCAGGGGCCGTGGTTGCTGGAGCCTGCTTTGTCGGCGAGGGCCTCTTGCTCAACAGAACAGCTTCGATCGGCCACCATTGCAGGGTGGGCGATTACGTCTCGCTAGGGCCGGCTGCAACGCTCTGCAGCAGCATCACGGTCGGCGACAATGTGCTGATCGGGGCGGGCGCTGTGGTTCTGCCGGGCATCTCGATTGGGGATGATGCGGTCGTGGCCGCAGGCTCCCTGCTGCGCACAAATTTGCCGCGTGGAATGCTGGCCGCCGGGGCGCCCGCGACCATCCGCGAGTTGGATCGTAGCCGCTCGCTCCTGTCTGTTGAAGGTGAAGAATGAAAGACTGCATGCCTCACGCCCTTTGGGCGAACGCCATCGAGGCCGGCGGGCGGCCCTTCCTCTGCACGCCCGATGCGACGCTTACCTATGCGGATCTCGTGCGAGGCGTCAGC
This sequence comes from Pseudomonadota bacterium, assembly GCA_038526025.1. Lineage (GTDB taxonomy): Bacteria > Pseudomonadota > Alphaproteobacteria > Rhodobacterales > Rhodobacteraceae > Thermohalobaculum. The sequence goes on along the minus strand of JBCBHB010000028.1, from coordinate 910 downwards.
CGTCTCTCGGCCTTATTCGACGCCGAAGGTCTCGCTCAAGGCGACAGAGTACTCATTGTCACGGAGCAGGAGCAGGTCGCCGCAACGGTCTTCATAGCGGCCGTCCTCGATGGCATTGTTCCGGTGATGCTTACAGCCGGTAGCCGTGCGCCGCGTATCGAAGGCATCCGGGCGTCGACCGAACCGCGCCTCGTCTTCTGCGACCCCGGTCGCGCCGAAGAGCCATGGGCCGAAGGGGCCGTGGTTCTGGCAGAGAATGCCTCGCCGCGCCGTGGGGGCGTGCTCGCTCGGGTCTTCCGTCCGCGGGCCCAGCAACAAACCGAAGGCGGCTTCAGCCCGTTCGATGGCGATGCACAGAGCCGTGCGCCCCGGTTGCCGGGCGCGCCGGACGAGCTCGCCTATCTCCTCTTCACGTCCGGGACAACTGGCGCGCCAAGTGGCGTGGAGATCTGCCGCGCTAGCCTCGCCGCCCATCTCGCGACCCTCGTGCGAGTGTTCTCGTACGGCGCGGGCACGCGGATCTTCAATGCCACCCCGCTCGCGCACACGGACGGTATCGTTCAGGGCCCCCTTCTTGCTTTGGCCAGCGGAGGCACGGTTCTTCGGCCCGGTCCCTTCGCGCTTGAACAGCTCGACAGCTGGCTGAACCGGGTGCGGAGCATGGGCGCCACCCATATGATCTCGAACCCCACCATTCTGGACCTGATCGACCGCCACGCTCCTAACGACGACTACTTCGACAGCCCAGATTTCCAGGGTGTTGTCTCGTCGGCCTCCATTCTGCGGCCGGCTCTCTGGGAGCGTTTCGAACAGCGTTTCTCCACGCGTCTCTTCAATCTCTATGGCATGACCGAGACAGTCGCGAACGCGACCTATGCCGGCGATCTCCCGGAGATGGGCGCTCGCGGTA
>JBCBHB010000027.1:9109-10980 GCA_038526025.1 Pseudomonadota bacterium | reverse complement strand
GGCAATCTCGTAGAGCGGCGCCTCCGTCCCGTCCGGCGCGCGGAGGATGAGCGTGGCGATATCGTACTCGGAACGGCGCTCCACCCCGGGCAGGCGAAGGCGCAACGTCACCTCGTTGCCCTCTTCCTGCAGCTTCATCGCCTCCACGCCGAGGAAGGCATGACGCACCTGTTCGCCGACGATCCGTGCCGTGAACCCCAGCGCACGACCGGCCTCGGTGACGCGGAAGGTAAGCTGCTCCGGCCCGCTCGACTGGTCCTTCCGCGCGCTCTTCACCGCGTCGAAGGCCTTCAGCCTCGCGACCAGCGCATCCGCCGCGCGGCTGAGTTCTTCCGTAGAGGGATGGCCGAGCCAGACCTCGATACCCACCTCGTCGTTCCCGCCGCCGAAGCGGGCGCGGAAATTCGTCCAGCGAATCTCCGGCACCTGTCCCAGCCGCTCGCGCACGGCATCAGCGAACTCGGTGCTCTCCATCGTCCGCACAGACGGGCGCGCGAGGTAGACATCCAGTTCGATCTTGGACGCCTCGATCTTGGTCGCGACATACCGCACCAGCCGCTCCCCGCCGTTCTCGGCCTTCACGGCCTCGACGGTCTCGAGCATGTGGCGCAACACCTTCTGCTTCGCGTCCTCCGGCGCCCTGTCGTCGAGCCCCACCAGCAGTTGCACCGTGTCGCGCGGGATGGGCGGGAAGAGGCTGAAGCCCATGCGACCCGAAACGGGCCAGGCCACCGTAAGCACGAGGATCAGCACCATCAGCGCCACTGTCGTGTAGCGCCATGAGATCGCGATCGAGAGCAGCGGGGCATAGAGCCGCCGCACGACCCATGCCAGCCCGTCCGAGAACACGTGGCGAAGGCGCGCGAGCCCCGACGATGCCCTTTCCCGTCGCCGAACGCCCGCCAGATGCCCCGGCAGCACAAAAAGCGCCTCGAGCCAGCTGACAAGGAACGCGGACGCCACGACGATCGGGATGACCACCCAGAACGCCCCGAACCAGCCCGGCACCATGGCGAGCGGGATGAACGCGATGATGTTGGTGACGATGGAGAAGCTCAGCGGCACGGCGATATCGCGGGCGCCCTGCACGGCCGCATCCGCCGGTGCAAGGCCTCTCTCGCGATACTCATAGATGTTCTCCCCGGCCACGATCGCGTCGTCGACCACCAGGCCGAGCGCGACGATGAAGGCGAAGAGAGAGACCATGTTCACGGTCACGCCCGCCAGCGGGAGCAGCAGGAACGCGCCCAGGAACGCCGTCGGGATGCCGACCGCCACCCAGAAGGCAAGGCGGAACTCCAGGAAGGCGCTCAGGAGCAGGAGCACGAGCGCCAGCCCGACCAGCCCGTTGCGCAGGAGCAGGTCGACGCGGTCGGCGAAGAGCGTGCTGCGATCGTTGGCAACGGTCACGTCGATGCCTTCGGGCAGCAGGCGTCGGATGTCCGCAACCGCACGGCCAGCCGCTTCGGAGATGGCGAGCGGGCTTTCATCGCCCACCCGCATCACCTGCATCATCACGGCGGGACGCCCGTCGAAGAACCGGCTGGTGTCGTTCTCCTCGAAACCGCGCTGCACCCGCGCGATATCGCCGAGACGCAAGATCTGCCCTTCATCGCCCAGCGTGATCGGCAGCGCGCGGAAGGCCTCCACCGTCTCGAGGCTGCTGTCGACGCGCAGCTGCACGTCCCCGCGCGAGGTCGCGATTCGCCCACCGCTGCGATCCTCGGTTGCCCGACTGATGGCAAGCGCAAGTTCGCCCAGCGTGGCCCCCGTCGCACGCAGCATCGTTCGCGACACTTCAACCAGGATCTCGTGTGTCGGCGCGTCCTTCAGCCTCACCGTGCTGATGCCGGCCTCCGCCTCCAGCCGGG
>JBCBHB010000027.1:0-9099 GCA_038526025.1 Pseudomonadota bacterium | reverse complement strand
CATCCTCGGGCAGCGTGCGCAGCGTCGACATGATCTGCTGAGCCTGGGTAAGCAGCTCCTGCTTGTCGCGCTCCTCGATCGCGTCGAAGGCGACCGTGACGGTTCCGGAGTTGGTCCAGGACCAGATCGGCCCGGCATTGCTGAGCTCGGCCATCGGCGACTCGATGCGGACCGTAACGGCCTCCATCACCTCGCCCGGCGTCGCCCCCGGCAGCGCGACATCGATCATGACCCAGGGATCGTTGAACGGCGGGAACACCTCCTTCACCACGCGCTGCACGGCGATCAGCCCACCGATCACGAGCAGCAGCATGATGAGGTTGGGCAGCACCGGATGTCGCGCCGCCCAGCCAATGACGCCGCCTCGCGGCAGGCGTTCGGCAGGCTCGCTCACCCGTCGTCCTCGCTTGCGCTCGCCGCCTCGTCCTCCAGTCGGAGGGTCATGCCTTCGTTGTAGACGGCGAGGTCCGTGGTCACGATGCGATCGCCCGCCTCAAGCCCGTCGGTCACGAGAAGCACCTCGGCACCGCGCCAAACGATCTCGAGTTCGCGCCGCTCGAGCTTGCCCTCGGCGGCGTAAACCCAGGTGGTGTCGCCCGGACGGAGATAGCGCCGCGGCAGTTCGATCGCGCCGGGCAGCGGTTCGCCGGCGATCTCGGCACGCAGGTAGCTCCCGAGGCGGACAGCCGGCTTGCCCGCGTTCTCGGGCTTGAGTGCCAAAGGGTCGGGGATCTCGACGGTAACCACCGCCAGCGTCCCGCCCTCTTCCAGCGCCGCGCCGATGCGGGAAACAACGCCTTCGCGGAACGTACCATCCGGCCAGACGCCCGGCTGCTCGAGGCGCACGTTCTGGCCCGGCGCAACCCAGCCCAGGGCCGTGAGCGGCAGCGTGACGCGCGTCTCGAAGCTGTCCGTTGCCGCGAGGCGCGCGGCCACAGCCCCGGCTGTCAGGATCGCCCCGGGCTCGACCGCTTCCTCGAGCACCACCGCGTCGAACGGCACTGTCACAACCGCTTTCTGCAAGGTGGCGCTCGCGCGTTCCCGCTGCGCGACCGCGGCGGCCTTCGCGGCCTCAAGCTCGGCCATCTGGGGTTCGCGAAGGATCAAGGCTCGCTGCGTGGGGGTCACGTCGAGGGGTAAGCGCTCGAAGTCGCGCCGCGCCCGGTCCGCCTGCCCGAGTTCCATCGTGATCCTCGCCTCGATCTCGGAGACGCGCGCCTCCGCTTCCCGGATGGCGAGGGCAAGGTCCGTTGTTTCGAGGCGAAGGGCGACAGTGCCCGCTGGCAGCCGCCCATCGACCACAAGCCCCGGCGCCACATCGCGCAGGCGACCGGTCAGCTCTGTCGAGAGCACAAGTTCGCGTGCTGCGATGACGTTCCCGAACGCCTCGACACGGGGGCCCGCCACCGCCGCCACCGCCGGCACGACGCTCACAAGGCGCGGAACCCGCTCAGGCCCCGAAACCGCCGGGCCGGGCGCCGTGGCCGCAATCTGCTCCCAGGCCCACGCCGCAATCGCCAGGATCGCCAGCGGGAGCACCGCCTTCAGCACACCTGAGGCGGCGCGGTGCCAGAGCGCGGGCGGACGCATCCGCTCCGCAGGCACGTCCTCACGCTCCGCCGGCCGGCCGGTGGGCCGTAGCGGCGCCGCTCTCGCAATGGCGCGGTCGTTCACCCCGAATGCTCCGATACTACAAGCGCCCACCCCGGCACGTGTTTTCGCCGCGGTCCGGTTACTCTACACCAGATAGGGTGCAGAACGAAAAGGCGACGGGAGAGCACGGATGAGAGAGCAGCGCGTGAGTGGCGGGAAGTGCCCGATCTGCGGTCAACCGACGCTGCAGAGCATGCGGCCGTTCTGCTCGAAGCGCTGCGCGGATGTGGATCTAGGCCGCTGGCTCACCGGTGCCTATGCGATCCCCGGAGAAGACACGGCAGAAGACGAAGACCGCCAGCGCGCCTCAGACCACGATCGTCACTTGTCGGACGACGCCTGACCCGACGGGCGTGTTCGCGCTCGATAGGCGCGCACCGCCACGGCGTCGGCGAGTGCCGCGTCCGATAGGCGGGCGCGCTCGCGCCCGAGACGGGCCATTGCCTCTGCATAGAGATCGGCGACCGCGTCGGATCGCTGGCGTGTCTCAGCCAGGAGACGCTTTGCCGCGTCGACCGAGCGATCGCTTCTGCGCAGCTCTCCTTCAAGCGCGCGGCAAGCGGCCCGGAGCCTTGCTCTTTCCTGCTCGGCCAGGAGCAGGTCGCCGCCCGACTCCGCAGCGCATGGCCGCTTCAGCAGTCGTTCCGCATCTGCCAGCGCGCGGCCGCATGCGGCACGCTGTGAAAGTGCGCCGCCGAGATTGCGTTCAGCCGCGGCGAGCGCCGCTGATGCCGCAGCCTTCACGGGGCGCAACGCCTCTCGCTTCGGCCCGCGGGACGTCACTTGCCCGACCGATGCTTCGCGCGCAGTTCCTCGGCGAAGAGGATCGCTGCAGCGACGGCGCGATAGTGCTCGGGCTCGATCTCGCTGCCGATCGGCGTCGTGGCGAAGAGAGCGCGTGCCGTCGGCGGATCGCGGTGCACCGGCACGCCAGCCGCTTCCGCCCGCTCCCGGATCCGCGCGGCGATCTCGTCGGCGCCCTTGGCGACGCATACAGGCGCGCGGGCACCGCCACGCTCCCAGGAAAGTGCTATCGCCAGATGGGTCGGGTTGGTGATCACCACCGCCGATTTCGGCACGGCCTCCAGCATCCGGTTTGTCGCGATCTCTTCCGCACGCTCCCGGCGGCGCGCCTTCAGCATCGGGTCGCCCTCGGTCTCCTTCTGCTCGCGCTTCATCTCCTCGGGGCTCATGCGCAGGCGCTGCTCGTGCTGATGGCGCTGCCAGAAGAAGTCCGCCAGCCCGACGCTCACCGCGACAAGCAGCGTCCCCGCCAGGACCTGGAAGAGCGGGACTTCCATGAGGCGGGTGAGGAGCCGGGCCTCCACGTTCACCGTGCCGGCCATCCAGTCCGCCAGGCCCAGAAGGACAACCGCAAAGACCACGAGCAGGAGGCACAGTTTCGCGCTGCTCTTCACGAACTCGCCCAGGCCATGCAGCCCGTATTTCTGGCCCGCGTTCTCGACCGGCGAGATGCGGGAGAGCTTCGGCATCACCCGGTCCGGCGCGAGCACGATGCTGCGTGTTGCGGCGAAGTAGGCGATCAGGAGCAGGCTGGGCAGCGCAACGATCGGCCCGATCGCCCGTGCCATGTCCACCGCCAGCTTCGACCAGAGCGACGGGTCGCCGGCGAAGGCGCGGGCGCCCAGCGCCTCGGGCGCCTGAAGCAGGACCATTAGCGACGCACCCGCGTCCGCCGTCCCATCCCGCGCATCGAGCGCGAGCGCCACGGCGAGCCCCACATAGGCGATGGCCGTCTGCGCATCGGGGGCGCGCGGCAGATCACCCTTGCGGCGCGCTTCTTCGCGCTTGCGCTCGGTCGCCGGAAGGCTGCGTTCCTGGCCCCCGTCGTTCCCACCGCCGCTCAAGGCGCGCCACCGGAAGCGGATGGCGAACCGATGAGACTGCCAAGCGGGTCGAGCGCAATCAGGGCCCGCGCCCCTTCCCATCTGGCCATCATCTCGGGCAGCGAGAGCCACAGGATGGCGAAGCCGAGCCCGACGAGAAGCGGCACGCCCACAAGAGCCACCAAGAGCTGGGGCATCGCGCGGCTGAGCGCCCCGAGCGTGAGGTTGTAGGCGAAGCCGGCCAGGACGAACGGCGCAGCGAGGCTCAGGCCCAGCGAGAATGCCTCCCCGATGCGCGTGCTCGACCAGTCGGCCGCTGCGGGACCGGCGATGCCCAGCCCGAACGGCAGCAGGACGTAGAGGCTTGCGAGGGCAGCGACGACATCGACATGCAGCCCTGCCGCCAGCATCAAGGCGATCCCGCCCATCGAGAGAAATGTCGCAAGCGACGGTTCCGCCTCGCCCGCCAGCGGGTTGCCGAAGATATGACTGATGCTGATGCTCTGCGATGCGATGGTGCCCGCGATCTGCAGCGCCCAGACCAGAAGCCGGAAGGAGAGGCCGATCAGGAGCCCAGCGGCAGCTTCGGCGATGATCAGCAGCAGGAGCGCCATCGGTCGCTGCGGCACCGCATCCGCAAAGGCCACCATGATCGGCGTGAGCAACCAGGCGATGGCCAAGGCGACGCCGAGACGAATGCGCAGCGGGATGCCGCGCTCGCCGAGACCCGGCAGGACGGCGAGCGCCGCACCGACCCGCGCGAAGACCCCCGCCGCTGCGATGATGAACGAAGGGGCCGCACCGAAGAGCCCGGCCAGAACGGCGACCATCGCGTCATCGCCCTGCGGGCCGATCACCGCGCGTGCTCCCCGTGGCGTCGCGACCCGAACCAGTCCCTCAGGCTTGGCATGCCGCCGTTCCGACCAGGCTGAGGGGCGTCCGATTGCCGATCTCCTCGTAGGATAGCACCGGGTTCGAGATCCCCTTCGCGTCGAGGATTTCGCTGATGAACCGTCGGCGCCGCGCTGTCGTCGCTACCGCCGCCGTGAGGCCACGCTTCGCCGGCACCGTCAGCGCGCCCTTCACGCTCTCCGCGAAGCGGTTGAAGGCGTCCGGCGGCAGGGCGATGTCTGCTGGCGGCGACGGGGCGGATGCGCCTTTGGCCTCTGCACCGGGAGCGGGCTCTTCGTGGCGCGCAAAGAGCTTTTCCCAGCCTTCATCGAGCTGGATCAACGGCAAGCGCCCGTCCGCATCCGTCAGGCGCGACACGATCAGGAAGGCGATATGGCGGCGCACATGCTCGATCGTGCCATCCAGACCGAGACCGCTGGCCCGGGCCTCGGCAACGGCCTCGAGAATGAGTTGGAGGTTGCGGATCGGCACGCGCTCCTCGAGAAGCCCCCGGAGCACGGCCTGCAGGAGGTCATGCGGCACCCGCTCCGGTACGAAATCATCCAGCAGCTTGCGGTTCGCCTCGGCCCGCGCCGGGTCGGATGGCCGAGAAAACTCGTCGAGCAGCCGGCGGACAGCTCGCCGGGTGCAGAGCCGACCGAGATGCCCCTTCACGGTCTCCAACAGATGCGTGGCGACGACTTCGGCGGGCGTGATGATGGGCAGGCCCAGCAGCTCGGCTTCCTCCTGCGCCTCCGGTGCGACCCATCGCGCGGGCGCACCGTATACCGGCTCCGAAACATCGCGCCCTTCCGATGGCAGTGTGAGATCATCGCGCAGCAGGACCATGACCTTCGTTGGCTCGAGCACCGCGCGCGTCGCCTCCGTGCCGTGGATCAGGATCGCGTAATGGTTCTCGGGCAGCAGCGGGTCGTCCGTCAGACGAACCTCCGGCATCACGAAGCCGAATTCCGTGGCGATGTGGCGCCGCATATTGCTGATGCGCGCATCGAGCCCGGCTCCCGGCGCGATGATCGCGGGCAACAATGCAGGGCTGAAGCGCACGTGGATCTCATCGACGTCGAGCAGGTCCCCGAGCGGACGGTCCCGGCCCAGAACACCCTCGGGCGTCTCCTCTTCCTCCTCCGGCGCCTCGTCCGCCTTCGGTGCCTGCCAAACCAGCCACGCGACACCCCCCAGAAGGGCGGCACCGGCCACGAAGGGAAGGAACGGGAGGCCTGGCAGAAAGGCCAGCAGCGCCATCAGGCCGGCGACCGTTGCGAGTGCTGAAGGGTAACCGCCAAGCTGGCTGCCGAGGGCACGGTCCGCCGTGCCGACCACGCCGCCTTTCGAGAGCAGGAGCGCGGCTGCGATCGAGGTGATCACCGAAGGGATCTGGCTGACGAGGCCATCGCCCACGGTGAGGATGGCGTAGGTCTCCACAGCTTCCGCCAGCGTGAGCCCGTGCGCCGCAAGCCCCATCGCGAGCCCCATCACGAGGTTCAGCAGCGTGATCAGAAGCCCCGCGACCGCGTCTCCCTTGACGAATTTCGAGGCACCGTCGAGCGAGCCGTAGAAGGTGGTCTCCTCCTGCTCGACGCGCCGGCGCTCCTTCGCCTCGGCGTGGCTGAGCGCCCCCGCCGCCATGTCGCTGTCGATCGCCAGCTGCTTGCCGGGCATCGCGTCCAGGGCGAAGCGCGCGCCCACCTCGGCCATTCGACCCGCACCCTTGGTGATCACGACGAAGTTCACGATCAGGAGGACGCAGAAGACCACGAGCCCGAGGAAGATGTTCCCGCTCATGATGAAGCTTGCGAAGCCCTCGATCACGCCGCCGGCCGCGTCGGGCCCCGTGTGCCCCTCCCCGATGATCAGCTTCGTCGACGCAACGTTGAGCGCGAGGCGGAGCATCAGCGCCCCAAGCAGCACCGTGGGAAAGGACGAGAAGTCCAGCGGGCGCTGGATGAAGAGCGTGATGGTGAAGATCAGGATCGCAAGCGCGAAGGACGCTGCAAGCCCGACATCGAGAAGCCAGGCCGGCATGGGCAGGATCATCATGCAGATGACCCCCATCAACGCCAGAGCCAGCATGACCGTGGGTGGCGGCGCGGCGGCGGAGCCTCCGATCGCAGGCAGCTTCACGGCTTCCTGCCGTCCGGGGAGACGACCCCGGCGCCCTCCAACACACGCCCTCGACGCTCACTTGCGAACAGAATGCCGTCTTCTCCCGGCGGTTGGCCGGCGCGCGGGAGCCGGCGGATCAGCGGGCCGGAAGGCTGCGTGACCAGAAGCCGGCCGGTAGCCGCCTCGATCAAGGCACGCCCTGCCCCGGCGCTGAGGAGGCGCCCGGCCGGGGCATGACCCGCCATCCGAAGCGTTGCCGACTGCCCCGCGCGGCCGGATGGCGCGCCGCTCGGCCGAGCGGCGACCCGGTCGCGCGCGTGCTCGCTCTCGGCAATCGCGGGCTGCCGGGCCTCCATGCCGCCATCCATCAGCCGGACCACGCGGCGTCGATACGCCTTGGCGAGAGCCGGCGTTCGGGAATGATAATGACCCGCGGCGGTCAGCCAGTCCCCCGTCTCTGCATAAAGTGCCGCGAGAAACCTCGCCGCGTAGTCGGCATTGGATTGAGGGTCGAGCATCGCCTCGAGCGAGGGAAACGCGTCCCCATGCCAGCGATGATTGATCTGAAAGCAGCCGAGATCGAAGTTGCGTTCGCCGCGGGCAAAGCGCCGCGCTGCGCTCTCGAGCGCGGCCTCGCGGGTCTCGAACCAAGTGCCCTTGCCGGCGGCATTCATGGCCCAGGGCCATGGGGCAAGAACCTTGCCATGCCGCCTCCCGGTCTCCGCCAGCGAGATCGCCCGCATGAGCGCCTGCGGCACGCCGGCAGCCGCTGCGGCCTGGCGGCCAGCCGCAACGCAGAGCTCGGGCTCAGAGCGCGCGGGCGTGGTCGCTCCCGCCAGAAGCAGGCTGCACAATGCCCCTGCGAGCAACATACCGCCCGTCCCGCAAGAGCGCACACCAACGAAGCGTATCCCCATCATGCCGCAGCGATCTGCGGAAGGATCACCTCGTTGAAGAGGCGGAGCAGGCCGTTCGCCATGAAGCCGAGCGTCGCGACAAAGACCACGACGATGGCAACGAGCTTCGGCACAAAGGTGAGCGTCAGCTCCTGGATCGATGTAAGCGCTTGCAGCAGGCCGATCGCGAGCCCGGTGATCAGAGCGACGGTGAGCACGGGCCCCGAGATGACGAGAGCCGTCCAGGCGGCCTCGCGCATCAGGGCGATGAGGAGTGGCGTCTCCATGGCGACGCCGTCCTCACACCGGCATCCGCAGGATTTCCTGATACGCCTCGACCACCCGGTCCCGGACGACAACGGCGGTCTCGACAGCCATTTCGGCAGCCGTGAGCGCCTCCACGAGCGACTGCATATCTCCCGAACCGTTTACGGCGGCCGTTGCAGTGGCCTCGCCACGCCGCAGTGTGCCTTCGAGCGCGCGCGCCGCCTCCGCAAGTGCCTGCGAGAAGCTCTCTCCCGCCGGGCCCGCCGTGGCACCGGGCGAGCCATCCATGGCCTGCCGGGTCGCACTGTAGAGCTGTGTGGCGAGGGCACTTTCGGGGGTCATGGGTTTCTCCCGTTGACAGGACTGGAGGGACTTAGCGGTTCAGCAGGTCGAGCAGGCTCCGGCGCATGCCCCGCGCCTGATCGTAGAGCGCAAGGTTCGCCTCGTAGGAGCGGCTCGCTTCCCGGGCGTCTGCAAGCTCGAGGACCGGATCGACGTTCGAGTACGAGACCATGCCGCGTCCATCCGCGAGCGGATGACCGGGGTCGTATTCCTCTCGCATCGGCGCCTCCCCGAGGCGCACCCGCCCCGGATTGACCACGGTCGCGCCGCTGGCAGCATCGACGCGCGTGTCGAAAGTGGTGAGCTTTCGCTGGAAGCCCGGCGTATCCGCGTTGGCGATGTTCTCGCTCAGGAGCCGCATCCGGAGGCTTTGTGCCCCCATGGCGCTGGCCGCGGTCTGCATGGCCTTCTTCAGGTCGAGCATGCGGGGCCTCCCTAGCGCAGCCTGCCGAGGCCGATCTTCAAGAGATCGAGGCTCTTCGCGTAAACGCTCATCGCGAGACGGTGCTGACCTGCAGCCTCCGCGCCCAGCAGGGTTTGCTCCTCGATCACGACGTTGTTGCCGTTGGGCGCGATCGGCGTGTCCAGCTCACGCGGTGCTGGCAACGCCTGAGCGGGCGGCACCGCATCGAGCCTCCGGGCATGTCCCGGTCGCGTCGCTTTGGGCTGTTCCGAAGCAAGGCCAGGGGAACCACCGAACCGCTCGCGCCGCACGAACTCGGCAAAGGGCGGCAGGTCTCTCGCGCGGAACCCCGGATTGTCCGCGTGGGCGAGGTTCTCCGCCACGATGCGCTGCCGGGCGGACGCGAAACGCGCCATGCCGCCTGCCTGGTCGAAAATCGGTAGGTTCGTCAGCATACCCGATCCACTTCTTGGTTCGCGGGGACTGCCTAGCCCCTCATCGCTTAACATCGCGTATGCAAAGGGCCTGTATGCCTCCGGTAGCGGGGACGGAGGCCACCATGCTGCCAGAGAGCGTTGAGGTTTGGGGCAAGGTGGCCAGCTGCGACGGTGCGAGGCTCTGCGTCGACGGGCTCGGCGGCATCGCTCGTCTGGGCGATCGGCTGGCCTTGGGCCAG
>JBCBHB010000026.1:0-11018 GCA_038526025.1 Pseudomonadota bacterium | reverse complement strand
ATCGCGGCCACCACGCGGATCCGCTCCCCGCCACGCTGGCGCCACAGGCTCACCCGGCACCCGATGGGCCCCGCCGCCGTCAGCAGCACCGCCCACCCTTCCGCCGTGCCATCCTCCACGGCCCGGGCGAAGAGCGACTGGCCCAGGTGACGGTCGGCAAAGCGTTCGAGAAACCCGTCGGCATCGGACCCGAAAAGCGCCAGGTCCGCCGGGCTCCGTTCGCGGCAACGACCATTGACCGTGACGGCCAGCAGCGCGACGGGCAGAGCGACGGGCAGCGCATCGCTGCCTCCCGGGCCGCCGCCCGCCCCCCTCGCGGGCGCGATGCCCCGGCTCTCCGCCCGCCCCTCCGGCGCCACCGCGGCAGGGCGCCGGCCCGGCGCCGCGGCAGCCCCAGCAGCCGTCGCTCCCCCAGCTGTCACTCCCTCAGCCGCGTTGCCGCCATCGGTGTCGCGACGTCCCTTCGTACCGGACGTCGCCGCAGTCTCTGCGTGACGCTGCACAGCGGATCACCGGCTGCCGGGCCGTCGTCGGCCGCCGGGCTGTCGGCCCTGTCCGGCACTGCCTTCCCGCCGTTCCGGCCCATCGCCGGCAGCGCTGCCCGAACCCTTGCCGGCAGGCTTCTTAGGGGCCGCAGCCTTCCGTCCGCCCTTCGCCGCCGCCGCTTCCGCAGCCGCCGCCGCCAGGCGCAGCTCCTCCGCTATCTCCAGAGCTTCCTCCGGAAAGAAATCCATGGGCAGCTCGACCCCGTCGGCCTCCACATAGACCCGCACCATGCCCTCGGTCGTGGGCCCGATGGTGAGCGTCGCCGAGACATCGCTCTCGCTGTTGATCCCCACCGCGCCTCCCAAAAGCTTTTTTATGACAACACTGCGAACAGCTCGGATGCTACGGATTTGCCGCAGCGTGGCCAGCCAAATCCGCAGCGCCGCCCCTGGGGGCAGCCCGGGCGCGGCATGCCCGCCGCATGCCGGCCCCAGCCCGGCACGAAGCGTCCGGCAGCGAGACAGCCCCTGTAGCAAACCGTGCCGGGGCCGCTTGAAAATCCCGGCCACCGCCGCTACACCCCGCTGCACCGCGACGGTATGCCGACGTAGCTCAGTTGGTTAGAGCACTAGATTGTGGATCTAGGGGTCCCCCGTTCGAGCCGGGGCGTCGGTACCACCCACTCACCCACACAATGGCGAATGCCTGTCTGCGCCCCTTCCCGTGGCCCACGCACCGGCTTATGCCGGTTCGAAAGGCCGCCAAGGGAGAGATGCCATGACCGATACCTTCGTCAGCCACCTCGAATGCTCGCTCACGGGCAAGCGTTACGAGGCCGGCCGCCCGCATGGGCTTTCGGAGGCGGGGCGCCCCCTCCTCGTGCGCTACGACCTCGAGCGCATGAAGGCGACGCTCGACCGGGACGCGATGCCGAAGGAAGGCATGGCGGATGGCCCTGCAGGCTTCTGGCGCTACGCAAGCTTCCTGCCCGTCGAGAAGCCGGAGAACCGCGTCTCCCTCGGCGAGGTCATGACCCCCATCATGCCGCTCACCCACAGCGCCGCCAGCATCGGCGCCAAGCCCGGCAAGGTGCTGGTGAAGGACGAGGGGCGCCTGCCCACCGGCTCCTTCAAGGCCCGCGGGCTCTGCCTCGCGGTCTCCATGGCCAAGTCCTTCGGCATCACCCACATGGCCATTCCCACCAACGGCAATGCCGGCGCCGCGCTGGCCGCCTATGGCCGCAAGGCCGACATGAAGATCACGGTCCTCTGCCCGGAGGACACGCCGGACATCAACATCCGCGAGATCCAGGCCCAGGGCGCGGACACCTACACGGTGAACGGCCTGATCAACGACTGCGGCAAGCTCGTGGGCGCGGGCAAGGAGAGCATCGGCTGGTTCGATGTCTCGACCCTGAAGGAGCCCTACCGGATCGAGGGCAAGAAGACGATGGGCCTCGAGCTCGCCGAACAGCTGGGCTGGAAGCTGCCGGACATCATCTTCTACCCCACCGGCGGCGGCACCGGGCTCATCGGCATGTGGAAGGCCTTCGCCGAGCTCAAGGCGCTCGGCTGGCTCGAAGGGCCAATGCCGCGCATGGTCGCCGTCCAGGCTACCGGCTGCGCCCCCATCGTGAAGGCCTGGGAGGAGGGCGAGGAGCACGCGCCGCTCTGGGAAGGCGCCCATACCGTCGCCGCGGGCATCCGCGTGCCCATCGCGGTGGGGGATTTCCTGATCATCCGCGCCGTCCGCGAGAGCGGCGGCTTCGCCATGGCGCTGCCGGACGACGAGATCATGGCGGTGCGGGACCGGATCGCGGCCGAGGAGGGCATGCTCCTCTGCCCCGAGGGTGCCGCAACCGCCGCCGCCTATGCCCGTGCTCGCGCCGAGGGCAAGGTGAGCGCCGACGAAACCGCAGTTCTCTGGAACTGCGCCACGGGCCTCAAATACCCGCTTCCCCCGGTCATCAAGCGGCTCGACAAGGGCGCCACGGTCACGCCCGACCTCTTCGCCTGAGCGGCGGGGAGCCGGCGCGCGACCAGGGACAATGGTCGCGCACCGGCATAGGCATGCCAACGGTCCATCCGACATGCCTCCGCAGGCGCCACCCCACGCCACTCGCCTGCGCCCGGGCTGCGGTGTTCATACCGCGCCCGTCTATAGGTGCGCTTCAGCGATGGAAAAGGTTCACCGCACTTCGTAGAAACGTTGCGTCAACGCGGTTTTCCGCTCGGCCGCGCCTGGGCTGGAGGATGGGATTATCGACGGGTCCAAGGACAGCGGTGCCTCCGAGGCCGAGCTCGACACGCTCCTGATGCTGATCGCGGACGGAGACAATCGGGCATTCGCCACGCTCTACGGCCTTACCGCACCGAAACTATTCGGCCTCTGCCTGCGCATCATCGGCAAGAGGGAACTGGCGGAGGATGCCTTGCAGGAGGCCTTCGTTCACATCTGGCGCGAGGCCTGGCGGTTCGACCCCGAGCGCGGGCGGGCAAGCGCCTGGGTCACCGTCATCGTGCGCAACCGGGCCATCGACATCCTGCGCAAGCGCGGGCGGGGCGTGCTGGGCCGGGAGGTGGGAGACGACGCCCTCGCCGCGCTCGCCGACCCGAAGGCCGCGAAGGATGGCGGCGTCGAGCTCATGGCCCTCGCGCGCTGCCTCAGCCGGCTCGACGAGCGGGGGCAGGAGCTTGTGCTTCTCGCGTACTACGAAGGCTGGACGCGGGAAGAGCTGGCCGAACGCATCGGCGCACCCGTCAACAGCGTGAAGACCTGGCTGCGCCGCGGGCTCGCGATGCTCCGCCAATGCCTCGAGGAGGTCGGCCGTGGCTAAGCGCCTCTCCAAACGCGAAGAAGCCCGGTCGCTCGACGCCGCCGAGCGCGCCCTCGGCCTCGTCCGCTTCGGGCGGGAGACCAAGCGCGACATCGTGCTGCGCGAGGAATGGGAACAGCGGTTCTCGAGCCTCGGCAAGCTGATCCCGCCCGTCGAGCCGCCCGAGGGCCTGTTCCGCGCCGTCGAGGCGCGGATCGAGATGGACGCCGCCGTGGAGGCCGCCAACGCCGCCACCGCCCATGCGGGCCGCTGGCGCGCGGCCGCCTTCGGGCTCGGCGGCATCGCGGCGCTCCTCGCCCTCTTCATCGCCATGCCCCAGCCGGATACGGGCGAGCGGTTCGTGGCGGTGGTCTATTCCGACACCGAGGCGACGCGCCCCGGCATGATCGTGCAGTTCGACACGCTGGCCGGCGTCGCCACCATCATCCCGATGCCGCTCGAGCGGCAGACCGGCACCTCCTTCGAGATGTGGCACCTGCCGGAAGGGGAGGAGCGGCCCTTCTCCATCGGCCTCCTGCCCAACGCCCCGCTCACCAGCCGCCAGATCCGCGCGCGCCCGGGCGACATCTTCGCCATCAGCCGGGAGCCCGCCGGCGGCTCGCCCAGCGGCCAGCCCACCGAGGCGCTGTTCCACGGCACGGTCACGGTGGTGGAGTAACGGCAAGCCCCAAACGCAAAGCGGCCCGGGGTCACCCCCGGGCCGCCATGCCTTGCGCTAAACCGCGGTCAGACCCAGGCGCCGAAGAGCAGCCCCGCCGCCATCGAGCCCACCAGCGCGAAGCCGAGATAGAGGGCGAAGACCGGCAGGCGGGCCAGCGCGAACACCGCAATCGCCGCCGGGATGGAGCTCACGCCCCCGGCCACCAGGAAGGCCATCGCCGCCCCCGGCACCATGCCCTGCTCCATCAGCCCCTGCACCACCGGCAGCGCGGCATAGCCGTTGAGATAGGCCGGCACGCCCACGAAGGTCGCGATCAGCACCGGCATCACGCCCTCGCCGCCAACCACGGCCCCGACGGCCTCGGCCGGCACATAGGCGAGCATCACGCTCTCGAGCAGGAAGGCCAGCGCGAGCCATTTGAACAGGAACATGCCCGAGCGATACGCCTCGCGGCCGAACTTCTCCCGCCGCTCCTCCTCGTGCCAGAAGCGCCAGACCGGCGGCTTCGGGTTGCGGATCTTCGAGCCGCCGCAGCCGCCATTGCCCACGCCCGGGCGCAGCGGGTCGGAGAGGAAGCCGAAGCGCATCAGCGCCAGCGTCGCGAAGCCGCCGAAGAGGCCGAGGCTCACCGCCGCAATGGTCTTGGCCACCGCGAAGTCGAAGCCCAGCGTGCCCACGGTCATCACGAACTGCGCGGGGTCTATCACCGGCGAGGCGAGCCAGAACGCCATCACCGGCGCCAGCGGCACGCCCATGGCCAGCAGCGCTGCGATCAGCGGGATCACGCCGCAGGAACAGAACGGCGAAAGCCCGCCGAAGAGCGCGGCGAGCGTGATCATCATGGCCTGATGACCCGAGAAGATCTTCGCGATCTGCCCGTCCGCCCCCGTCGCCGTGGCGTAAGCGGCCACGAGCACGGAGAAGAGGATGTAGGGCCCCGTCTCGGCCAGGGCGCCGAGCGTGAAGACCACGCCCTCCTCCGCCTGCCCGAGATCGACCAGCGCGAGCACCAGCAGGATCAGCGCAAAGGCCAGCCACACCCGGTCGATACTGAACCCCTCGCCCCAACGGCGGAGGGTGGCGATTGCTGCAGTCATCTCAGCGCTCCAATCCGGCGGCGCTGTGGCCGCGTTACCGCACCTGCGGCGCTCGGGCCGCATTTTCGCACCTGCGGCGCTCAGGCCGCGTTGTCATCCCCAAGGCGCACGCCCTGGCAGCATTCCTTCACCACGTAGCCGAGCACGGCGTTCATCCGGTCGAACTCGGCCCTGTTCATCACGCTCCGCCCGCGCTTCTCCTGGCTCACCAGCCCCACCTCCACCAGCGCGCGCAGATGATGCGCAAGGGTCGAGGGCGCGAGGCCCAGATGCGCCTGGATCTCGCCAATCGCCAGCCCCTGCGGCCCCGCCTTCACCAGGAGACGGAAAAGCCCGAGCCGGGCCTCATGACCAAGGGCGGCAAGCGCGGGGGCGATCTCTGCATCGTTCATGTCGGCCAACATAACCATAAAACTAGTGATGTAAAGCCGCGATCCACCCAATCGCGAAGAAACCTTCGGATCGCCCCACCGCCCCGCGAAAAGTCTCAACCCTCCGGTTGAGACCCCGCCGCCCATGCGCGAGGGTCCGCCCCAAGCAGCGCGGTCAAGCGCCACCAACACGGAGGAGACGACCCATGCGACCCGAGATCCCCACCAATCTCAGCCGCGACGCCATGGCCTTCATCCTCGCCGGCGGCCGCGGCTCCCGCCTGCGCGAGCTGACCGACCGGCGCGCCAAGCCCGCGGTGCATTTCGGCGGCAAGGCCCGCATCGTCGACTTCGCGCTCTCCAACGCGGTCAATTCCGGCATCCGCCGCATCGGCATCGCCACCCAGTACAAGGCCCACAGCCTCATCCGCCACCTGCAGCGCGGCTGGTCCTTCTTCCGTGCCGAGCGGCGCGAGCAGCTCGATATCCTGCCCGCCTCCCAGCGCGTGGACGAGCGGAACTGGTATCTCGGCACCGCCGATGCGGTGACCCAGAACATCGACATCATCGAGGGCTACGAGCCCAATTACATCGTCATCCTCGCGGGCGACCACATCTACAAGCAGGACTACGAGCTCATGCTCCGCCAGCATGTGGAGAGCGGGGCAAGCGTCACCGTCGGCTGCATCGAGGTCACGAAGGCCGAGGCCACGGCGTTCGGCGTCATGGCGGTCGACGATACGGGCAAGATCACGGACTTCGTGGAAAAGCCGGCCGATCCCCCCACGATCCCCGGCCAGCCGGACACCTCCCTCGCCTCCATGGGCATCTATGTGTTCGACACGCCCTATCTCATCGAGCTTCTGAAGAAGGACGCGGCGGACCCGGCGAGCGAGCACGACTTCGGCAAGAACATCATCCCCGCCGAGGTAGCGAAGGGCACCGCCCAGGCGCACCGCTTCTCCGAAAGCGCCGTCTCGGGCGACAATGGCAGCCCCTACTGGCGCGATGTCGGCACGGTCGACGCCTTCTGGAAGGCCAATCTCGACCTGACGGACTTCAAGCCCGAACTGGATATCCACGACACCGAATGGCCGATCTGGACCTATGCCGAGCAGACCCCGCCGGCGAAGTTCATCCATGACGAGGAGGGCCGGCGCGGCTCGGCCGTCAGCTCCCTCATCTCCGGCGGCTGCATCGTCTCGGGCAGCCAGGTGCACCAGTCCCTCCTCTTCACCGGCGTCCGCGCCAACAGCTTCTCCGAGCTCGACCGCGTGGTGGCCCTGCCCTATTGCGATATCGGCCGCCACGCCCGCCTGAAGGACGTGGTGCTAGACCGCGGCGTGCAGATCCCCCCCGGCCTCGTCGTCGGCGAGGACCCGGAGGACGACGCAAACCGCTTCCGCCGCACCGAGGGCGGCGTGGTGCTCATCACCCAGTCGATGCTCGACGCGCTCAACTGAGGGCTGCCATGCGCGTTCTCCATGTCGCCTCCGAATGCGCCCCGCTGGTGAAGACCGGCGGGCTCGCCGATGTGGTCGGCGCCCTGCCCGGCGTGCTGGCGGCGGAGGATGTGTCCGCCAAGGTCCTGCTCCCGGGCTACCCTCAGGTGATGGCGGCGCTCGAGGCTTCGCGCGAGATCCCGCTGCCCGAGGGGCTCGAGGGCGAGCTTACCGGCGGGCCCGCACGCCTTCTGGCCGCCACCGCGGCAGGGCTCGACCTGCTGGTGCTCGACGCACCCGCCCGCTTCCGCCGCGAGGGCGGGATCTACGAGACCAACGGGCGGGACTGGCCGGACAATGCCTACCGCTTCGGCGCCTTCTCGAAGCTCGGCGCGCTCATCGCCGCGGCGGGCGCCGATGGCTGGCGGCCGGACATCCTCCATGCGCATGACTGGCAAGCAGGCCTCGCGCCCTTCTATCTCGACCTGATGGGCCGGCCCGTGCCCGCGGTCATCACCATCCACAACATCAGCTATCAGGGCCTTTTCGAGCCCTCAGTGCTGACCGTCCTCGGCATCCCCCAGGCTGCCTTCACGCATGAGCGGCTGGAGTTCTGGGGCCAGGTCGGGTTCCTGAAGGCGGGGCTGGTGGCGGCCGATGCGATCACCACCGTCAGCCCCGGTTATGCCCGGGAGATCCTGACGCCAGATTTCGGCATGGGGCTGGAGGGCGTGCTGGCGGCCCGGGCCAGTGATGTGAGCGGCATCCTGAACGGCGCGGACACCACCGTCTGGAACCCCGCCACCGACCCGCATATCGCGGCCCCCTACACGGCGCTGGAAGGCAAGGCCGCGAACCGCGCCGCCCTCCTCCAGCGCTTCGGACTGGACGAAGGCGAGGGTCCGCTCCTCGGCCTCGTCAGCCGCCTCACGCGCCAGAAGGGCATCGACATCCTGCTGGAGGCTTTGCCCGGCTTCGTCGACGCCGGCGGCCGCGTCGCCCTGCTCGGGTCGGGCGAGGCCGCGCTGGAGGCCGCACTTACCGCGGCCGCCGCCCAAAATCCGGGCCGCGTCGGGGTCTTCATCGGCTATGATGAGGCGCTCAGTCACCTCGTTTATGCGGGGTCGGACGCTGTCGCCGTGCCCTCCCGTTTCGAGCCCTGCGGGCTCACTCAGCTCTATGCCCTCCGCTATGGCGCAGCCCCCGTGGTCGCCCGCACGGGCGGCCTCGGAGACACGGTGATCGATGCCAATCCTGCAGCCCTCGCCGCGGGTGTTGCCACAGGCTTCGTCCATGCGCCCGGTGATGGGTCGAGTTGCGCACACGCGCTGGAACGCCTCGTAACCGCCTATGCTCAAAAGGAAACCTGGCGGCAGATCGTGGCAAACGCCATGGCCCAGCCGGTGGGCTGGGGCCCCAGCGCCGCCGCCTACGCGGCCCTCTATCGGCGGCTGAGCACCTGAGTCTCAGCGACCCCGAAGGAAAGCGATGAAGGCGCCGAGGCGCGTGGCATGCCGGCGGGCGTGGCGCGGGCATGGGGGCACCTTCGGTGCTGCAAAGCGCTGGGGCGCGGGGTCGTTGCGGGTCGCCGTCATGAAAGTCATCGCCAGAACTCCGAGCATGACGCCCTCCTTGTAAGTGACTGCGATTGCATGGATGATGCCGTTCCGTGGCCCGTCATGCGAGCCAGCATTTCTCGCAGACTAGTAGCTGAGCTTACAGATGGACTGGTCCGCCCTGCCCCCGCTCTCCATGATCCGCGCCTTCGAGGCGGCGGCGCGCACAGGCGGCTTCTCGGCTGCCGGGCGCGAACTGAACGTCACCCATGCCGCCGTCGCCCAGCAGGTCCGAGCGCTCGAGGCCCGGCTTGGCCTGCGCCTCATGCGGCGCGAGGGCCGCGGCGTGGTGCTGACACCCGAGGGCCAGCGGCTGGCGCAGGGGCTCGGCCGCGGGCTCGAGACCATGCGGCATGCGCTCGGCGAGGCGGCGCGCGATGCCGCCGGCCGGCCCGTGCGCCTCACCCTCACCCCTAAGTTCTCGGCCTACTGGCTGATGCCCCGGCTCGCCCGCTTCCGCGCCGCGCATCCGGACATCGAGCTGCTGGTGAGCCCGACGCCGGAGCTTGTGGACCTCGCGACCGGCGCCTTCGACCTCGCCATCCGCTTCGGCCAGGGGGGCTGGCCGGTGGCCGAGGCGGAGCTGCTGGTGCCCTCGGCGCATGTGGTGGTGGCAACGCCGGCGCTGCTGGAACGCCACCCCGTGCACGAACCCGCAGACCTTCTCGACATCCCCTGGGTCCAGGAAACCGAGACGGATGAGTGGTTTACCTGGCTCACCGCCCATGGCGTCACGCCGCGGCCGAAGCATGACGTGCTGCACCTGCCGGGCTACATGGCGCTCGCCGCGATGCGCTCGGGTGAGGGTGCGGGGCTCACGGCGCGCAATTTCGTGCAGGCCGAGATCGAGGCGGGCAGTCTCGTCGCGCTCTTCGACGAGCCGGGCGCACCGGAGACAGGCTACTGGCTCATCCAGGCACCCCATCCCGGCGGCACACCGCGCCAGACCCTGCGCGCCGTGGTGGAATGGCTGCGCGCCGAAGCGGCAGCGGAGCAGGCAGGCACCGGCATGCTTGACGCGGCGCCGCAAAACGGCAGGTAGGAGGATCGAGACCCCATCAGGCTCCCCGGGAGACCGCCTTGCCCCGCACGCGCCGTGCCACGAAAACCGCCCCGGCGGTGCCACAGGAGGCCGATCTCGGGCCAGGCTCCCCGGCCCGGCTGGGGGTGCATCTGGCAGGCGGCGGGGCGAATGTGGCGGTGTTCTCCGCCCATGCTGCCCGCGTGGAGCTTTGCCTCTTCGACGCAGCGGGGAACGAGACGGCGCGGCTTGGCCTGCCTGAGCAGACCGGCCCGGTCTGGCACGGGCATGTGCCGGGCATCGGGGAGGGGCAGCTCTACGGGCTGCGCGCGCACGGCCCCTACGCCCCCGAACGCGGCCACCGGTTCAATCCCAACAAGCTGCTGCTCGACCCCTATGCGCGCCGCCTCTCGGGCCGGGTGACCGAGGCGGAAGCGCTCTATGCCTTCGATCAGCGCGACCCCGACGGCGAGCTCTCCTTCGATGCGCGGGACAGCGCCCCCTTCATGCCGAAGGCGGTGCTGACCGCGCCGGCGGACCATAGCGGCCGCCCGCCCCGGCCCCGCCGCGCCTGGGGCGAGACCGTGATCTACGAGGCGCACCCCAAGGGCTTTACCCGACGGATGCCCGGCCTGCAGCCCGGTATCGCCGGCACATGGGAAGCGCTCGGCTCGGATGCGGTGATCCGGCACCTGGAGACGCTCGGGGTGACGGCGCTGGAGCTCTTGCCCGTTCACGGCTTCGTCGACGATGCCTTCCTGCTGAACCGCGGGCTCCGGAACTACTGGGGATACAACACCTTAGCCTTCTTCGCGCCTGCGCCGCGCTATCTCGGCCCGGCGGGGGAGGCAGGCGTGCTCGCCGCGATCGACCGGCTGCACGAGGCCGGCATAGAGGTGATCCTCGACGTCGTCTACAACCACACGGCCGAGGGCGGGGCGCTTGGGCCAACGCTCAGTTTCCGCGGGCTCGACAACCTTTCCTATTACCGCCTGATGCCGGACGAGCCCCGGCATTACGTGAACGACACCGGCTGCGGGAACACCGTGAACGTGGCCCATCCCTTCGTGCTGCGCATGGTGCTGGACAGCCTGCGCCATTGGGTCGAGCACTACCGGGTCGACGGGTTCCGCTTCGATCTCGCCACAGCGCTCGGCCGCGAGCCGCGGGGCTTCGACCCCGAGGGCGGCTTTCTCGACGCGCTTCGCCAGGATCCCGTGCTCTCGGACGTGAAGTTGATCATGGAGCCCTGGGATATCGGGCCCGGCGGCTACCAGCTGGGCGGCTTTCCAGCCGGCACCGCGGAATGGTCCGACCGCTTTCGCGACGATGTCCGCCGGTTCTGGCGGGGCGACAAGGGTGCCGCCTCGGGCCTTGCGGCCCGGCTGCTCGGCTCGGCCGACATCTTCGACCATAACGCCCGCCCGCCTGGTCGAGCGTCAACCTCGTCACGTCGGCCAGCGTGAAACCGTCATGCGCCGTGATGAG
>JBCBHB010000025.1:0-11024 GCA_038526025.1 Pseudomonadota bacterium | reverse complement strand
CATCGCCCCCTCCCACGCAACGCTGCAATCGGCGCAAACTCTCGGCAATCATGCTTAACGCTGGCTTAATCGCGCCGGATTGCATCGCGGGGCTCGACAGGCCGGGCCGCCACGCTTCAATGACAGCATCGCGAAACGCGCCGCGGAGGGCGCCAGCTCGGGCAGGGGGCGTCATGGCGGCAGCTGAAACGGAGGGGCTGGCAGCCGTTCCGGTGTTTGACGGGCACAACGACACCATCCTGCGCCTGGAGTTCGCCGACCGCAGCGGACGGACCCGGAACTTTGCCGTGCCCCCGGGCGCGGGCGGCCCAAAGCTTGCGATCGACCTGCCGCGCGCCCGGCAGGGCGGCTTCGCCGGCGGAATCTTCGCCATGTTCACCCCCTCGGAGCGTGCCATCGCGGCCGCAAGCGCGCCGGCCGGCCAGAAGGCGAAGGCCAATGGCGAAAGCGTTGCGGGCCTTACGGGCCGGGCCGATCCGGTGCCCCAGCCTGTCGCGCTGGCTTTCACCCATGCGCTCTTCGCCCGGCTGCGCCGCCTCGCCCGCGCCCATGCAGCCGACCTTGAGATCGCGGGCGATGCCGTGGGTCTGCGGCGTGCCATTGCCGAGGGGCGGATCGCGATCCTGCCGCATGTGGAGGGGGCGGAGTGCATCGACCCTGACCTCGCCGCGCTCGAGGTGCTGCACGCGGCGGGCCTCCGCTCGCTCGGCCCGGTCTGGTCCCGTTCCAACGCCTTCGGCCACGGCGCGCCCATGGAAGCGCAGCCGAAGCTCGACCCCGGTGAGGGGCTGACGGAGGCCGGCCGCGCCCTTGTGGCGGCGTGCGAGGCGATGGGCATTCTCGTCGACTGCGCGCATCTGACCGAGAAGGGGTTCTGGGATGTCGCCGCCATCAGCGACCAGCCGCTGGTCGTCAGCCATTCCAACGCTCACGCCATCTGCCCCTCGGCCCGCAACCTGACGGACAAGCAGCTCGATGCGGTGGCGGAGCGGGGCGGGCTCGTCGGCCTCAACTTCCACGTCGCCTTCCTGCGGCCGGACTGCAAGCACGACCCGGAGATGGGGCTCGACGTGATGCTCCGCCATCTCGACCACCTTGTTGAGCGGCTTGGAGAGGGGGGCGTGGCGCTGGGCTCGGACTTCGACGGCTGCCTCCTGCCGCGCGAGATCGGGGATGTGACGGGCCTGCAGCGCCTCGTCGCCGCCATGCGCCAGGCGGGCTATGGGGAGGCGCTGATCGCCCGCATCGCCCGCGAGAACTGGCTCGACATGCTGGAGCGCGTGCTGCCGGCGGAGCAGCGCGAGGCAACGGAAGAAGGAGCGGTGCGATGATCGCGTGGATGCTGGCGACGCTCCTGAGCGTCACGATCCCGGCCGGGGCAGAACCCTACCTCTCCGACGGCTCCGTCTATGCCGAGGTGGAGGGCGTGGACGTCACGGTGATCGTGTTCGAGGCGGCCCTCGCCCAGCAGGCAATGGCGGAGTTTCGCGAGACCTACGAGGACCCGTCCAAGGCCCGTGCCGGCGTCACCGTCAGCCGCTTCGAGACGGGCGAGGCGGCCGGGCGCGCGAGCACCACCGTCGACTATGCAAAGCCCGCGGCCGTGGCGCGCCTAAACGATGCGGGCGAGGTGGAGATCGTGCCGGGAACCGAGCGCACCCGGCAGATCTATCTCGATCTCGGGGGCCCGCATCTCGTGCTCACCATCTGGACGAAGGATGACGCGGCAGACATCGTCAGCCTCGCAGATCGCCTGCTCGCCGATATCGAGCCCGGGGAGGGACTGACCACAAGCGCGGTTCTCATGACCGTGGATGGCCAGTCGCTTGATGTTGCGGGGGAGCGTCTGGGCACCGACCCGCTTTCCGCCCCCATCGATATCGATGTTTCGGCGGAATGATGCATCCCCCTGCGCTTGACGCACCCGGCCACAGCCCGTATCTCGCCCGCCACGTGGCGAGGTAGCTCAGCTGGTTAGAGCGCACGACTCATAATCGTGAGGTCGAGAGTTCAAGTCTCTCCCTCGCCACCAACCTCCCTGAATGCACGCATCGAGATCGCCCAAACGTGGCCTCTGCGCTGCGTTACCGAAACTTCACATATCTCAAATGTTCGCAGTGAGCCGCGCGCCCTATAGGGTCCATAGGCCAGCCAGCAAGGCTGTCGGGACGGGAGCAGGAACGTGATCGGCACCTGAAACGGAGTGGCGGAGCGCCGACAGACGGCGATCGCCTTTCCGATCAGTGCCGACCTTCGTTGCTGCTGGAAGGAGCGGGAAGGCAAGAATGGTAAATCTGGTTCAGAGCTTCGAGCTCGAGACGGCGGTGCCCGGCGTGTCGTACACGAACGCCGGTACGGACGGCTCCGCGTTGGCGGCCGACACGGTCGTCGACATCATGAACATCGCCGGGCAGCCCATCGTCGATTCGACGGCCGCCAGCGACGGCACGCTGGGTTTCAACGCCGAGTGGGTGAACACACGAGGAGGTGTGGGCCTCTCGGACGGCGATTTCATCGGCGTCACCAGCTTCACCGGGGACGTCGGCAGCTTCACGGATGGGTCGCAAGGCTACCAGTTCAGCGATCCGGACGGTCTTCTTCGCCTGACCTTCGACGTGGTGGATCTCACCGCGGCCGGCGAAACGACGATCATGCTCGATCGTTTCATCAACAGCACCGACTGGGAAGCCGGAGATTTCGTTCGGATCTACGTCGTCACCGATGTCGGAGTGGTCGATCTCCTCGATACCAGAGGGCTGGATATCGACGACCTTGGGATCGAGGGCTCATTCGACACGCTCATGGCCACGCTGCCCGCGTCGCAGACCTCCGCGCAGCTCGTCGTAGAGCTCGACTCGAATTCGAGTTCGGAGTCGCTCTACATCGACAACGTTTCGATCCAGGCCACGTCCGGAATCGTGATCTCCGAGATCATGTTCAATCCGGCGTCCTCGGAGGACGATTGGGAGTGGGTCGAGCTGCATAACCCGAGCGGCAGCGCCATCGACCTCGCCGGCTATGTGCTCGACGATAGCAATGGCGTGGCCCACCCCTCGGCCAACATTGCGTCGGGCAACATTCCGGCCGGCGGCTCGGCCGTGCTCTACAACGCCGATGACGTGTCCGCGGCCGATTTCGAGGCGGCCTGGGGCACAGGCATCAATCTCGTGGCGGTGACCAACTGGGGCGCGGGCCAGCTCAACAACGGCGGCGACACGGTGGGCTTGTGGTCCAGCTTCGCGGACTACACCGGCGACAACGAGACCCAGTCCAACGCGCTGGTTTCCGTCACCTATCCGAACATCGATGATGGGGCTGGTTCGATCTACCTGACGGATCTGGCCGACCAAGACAGCTGGGCCCTCTCGACCGACGGGACGCCGACGCCCGTTGGCACGACGATCACCTCCACGGCCGCCGGCGGCAACTCCGGCAGTGACATCGGCTCGCCCGGCGAGTCGCCTGCGCTCCCGGGCATTGTCTACCAGGCGACATACGTGCTGGACATCAACGAACTCGGTCAGGCGGCGAACCTCGAGGCCGACGGTCACATCGTGTTCGAGCAGGTGCTGCCGGACTTCCTGCCCACGGGCGGTTTCGTGGGTAGCGACCCGGCGCCGAACCGCCTGGAATTCACGCAGGACGATGTGGTGTCGGTCAGCGGGGACGTGGCGCCGGTGGACATCGCCGTGCGCGACGGCGGCTTCCCGGTCTTTGCCAACGTGAACAGCAACACGCAGGTCCAGAACCAGAACAGGCTGGACGTCAATTTCGACCTCAATGGCAATGGCGTCTTCAACGAGGCGGAAGGCGACCGGTTCCTGAACGACATCGGCCTGCCGGGCTTCAATGCCAACATCGGTCAGCCGGGCAGCACGACGGTCGATCTGCAGAACAGCCGCGGGACGTTGACCCTCCTGGTGGCCGAGCAGTCGACCTATGATGTCGCGCCCGACAATGCGGTGCGGGCCGAGGGCGACACCGGCACGACGGGCTTCACCTTCCTCGTCACCCGCTCTGGCGGCACGACTGCCGAGACGACGGTGCTCGTCTCGACGGTCGACGGCACGGCCACGGCCGGGTCCGACTACACGGCCCTTGCCGACCAGGTGGTGACCTTCGCGCCGGGCGAAACCGAGCAGGTCGTGACCGTGCAGGTGAACGGCGACGAGGATATCGAGGACGACGAGACCTTCTCGCTCGAGATCACCGAGGCCTCGCTCCAGGGCATCATCGGCACGGCCTCGGCCGAGGCCACGATCCAGAACGACGATGTCGACCTCACCCTGATCAGCGCCGTCCAGGGCGGGCCGGGCACCTTCACGACCGAGTTCGGCCGGGACGACGCATCGCCGCTGTTCGGACAGACGGTGACCGTCCAGGCCATTGTGGTCGGCGACTTCCAAGACGGCGACGCGGACACCGCCCGCGACCTCGAAGGCTTCTTCATCCAGGAAGAGGATGCGGATGCCGACGGCGACCCGCTGACCTCGGAGGGCATCTTCGTCAACGAGGGCGGCGACTTCATCACCGATGTCGAGATCGGCGACCTGGTCACGGTGACCGGCCTGGCCACCGAGCGCTTCGGCCGCACCGTCATCGACGCCACCACCGTTACCATCGAGACAGCGGGCAACCCGCTGCCCACGGCGGCCGAGGTGTCGCTGCCGACCGCGAACGCGATCGAGGTCGGCGAGGACGAGTTCATCGCCGATCTCGAGCAGTTCGAGAACATGCTGGTCGAGTTCCCCGACGCGCTGACGCTGACCGAGTACTTCAATCTCGATCGCTTCAACGAGGTCGTGCTCTTTGCTGGCGACGAGCCGGGCGAGCGGCCGTTCCAGTTCACCCAGACGAACGCGCCGGACGAGGCTGGCTTCGACTCCTTCCAGGAAGATCTGGCCACCCGCACCATAGTCTATGGCGATGGACTGAGCGTTCAGAACGCCGATATCGGCTTGCTCGACGGGTTCGGCCCGGTATTCTCGACCGCGACCGACATTCGCGGCGGCGACACGATCACCGGGCTGACTGGCGTGCTCGATTTCAGCTTCGGGGACTACCAGGTTCGTGCGGTGGAGGACGGCTCGAACACCTTCGACAAGGTCAACCAACGCCCGGACACGCCCGACGATGTGGGTGGCACCCTCACGGTCGCCAGCTTCAACGTGCTCAACTACTTCACGACCATTGACGACGGCACAGCGACGGTTGCCACCGGGTTGGACCCGCGCGGGGCGGATGATCTGACGCGCTTCGACGGCACGCCGCCCGCGAGCGACGATCCCAACGCCGAGTTCGAACGCCAGACAGAAAAGCTGGTTGAGCAGCTGCTGACGATCGACGCGGACGTTCTGGGCCTGATCGAGCTCGAGAACGACTTCATGGAAGGCTCCCCGGGCAACGCGCTCGAGACCCTGGTGGAGGAGCTGAACGTTGAGGCTGGCGCCGGCACCTATGATTGGGTCCGCCCCGTTGCCGAGGACGGCTCGATGCCGCAGTCGGTCGGCACCGACGCGATCATGCAGGGCATCATCTACAAGCCTGCGGAAGTCAGCCTGGTCGGTGACAGCGCGTTCCTGGTCTTCGAGGAGGCCTCGGCCGCCACGACCTTCGCCCTTGCCGATGTGCTGAACCAGTTCGCCTCGTCAAACGATCAGGTGGGCGACTTCCAGCGCAACCGCCCAGCGATTGCCGCCACCTTCGAGGACAACGAGACCGGCGAGACCTTCACGGTTGCCGTTAACCACTTCAAGTCGAAGGGCGACAGCAACCTCGAGGACGTGATCGGCGATGCGATGGGCATGGCTGACCAGGCGGATATCGACGCTCTCATTGCCGACCCGAACTTCGACCAGGGCGATGGTGCGGCTTTCTGGAACCAGGTCCGCGTCGATGCTGCCGAAGAGCTGGTTGCCTGGCTCGAAAGCGACCCGACGAACTCGGGCGATCCGGACTACATCATCCTGGGCGATCTCAACGCCTATGCTCAGGAGGAGCCGGTCACCACGATCGAGGCTCTGGGCTACACCGATCTTGCCGAACAGTTCGTCGGCGACGACGGCTACTCCTTCGTGTTCGACGGCCAGCTCGGCACGCTCGACTACGCGCTCGCGAATGCGAGCCTGACCGCTCAGGTGACCGGCGCAACCGAATGGCACGTGAACGTCGATGAGCCCGACGCGATCGACTACAATCTCGACTTTGGCCGGGATGCGAGCATTTTCGACGGGACGGTTCCCTTCCGCGCCTCGGACCACGATCCGATCATTGTCGGGCTCGATCTCGAAAGTGGGCCGGTCACGCCGCCGGCGGACGAATTCGAAGAGCTGCCACTCTTTGCTTTCGCCGACGACGATGGCGCGCGCTTCCAGGTTGGCGGCGGCAGCATCGGTGGCCTGCTCTTCAACTTTGTGGGCTCGGACCAGCTGCGCATCACCAACGAGAGCGTCAACGACAGCACGCCGACCTTCACCACCGTGAAGAACTACGACGTGAACAACGACCAGATCATCCTTGAGGAAGGCGTCGAGATCACCTCGGTCCTGCCGGGCTTCGGTGGCACGACCATCATCAAGTTCAACGGCAAGGGCCTCTTCGGGCTGGGCGATACGCTGACCGTGGTGAGCAACAACGGGTTCACGGCCGATGTGCTCGACACGATCGTTCGGGAGGGCGATGGCGACAGCGTCTACGAAGCGCCCACGCCCTCGCGCACTGTCGATCTCGAGACGGGGATCATCAACACCTTCGGCTTCCAGTCGTTCATCGACTTCTGGTTCTGATCCCGACCCTTTGACGCAGCCAACGCCGCCGTCCTGCAGAAGCGGGGCGGCGGCTTTCTTTTGCAGCGCTCACGCCCCTCGCTATGCTCGTGCCTGCGTAGACGATGCGGGAGACGGGAATGCGGGTGATCATCGCGGGCGGCGGTATCGGCGGCATGGCGCTGGCCCTGGCGCTGGCGGAGGAGGGCATCGAGGCGCTGGTCTTCGAGCGTGCGTCGGCGATCCGCGAGCTGGGTGTGGGCATCAATATCCTGCCCCATGCCGTCGAGCACCTCACGCGATGGGGGCTGCTGGATGGGCTGGATGCAGCGGGTCTCCGGACCGCGGAGCTGATCTACAAGACCGCCCGCGGCCAGGACATTCTGGCGCAGCCCCGCGGCCTGGCGGCGGGCCTGTCGGCCCCGCAGTTCTCGATCCATCGCGGCATGCTGCTCGGTGTCGTGTCTGGCGGGGCGCGCCATCGCCTGGGTGCGGACGCCATCCACACCGGCCATCGGCTCGTCGGCTTCGAGGAAGACGCGGAGGGGGTGACCGCGCGCTTCGAGACCGCGGAGGGCACGGTGCGGATCGCGGGAGACGTGCTGGTGGGGGCCGACGGTATCCATTCCACCGTGCGCAGCGCGCTTGCGGGGCAGGAGGAGCCGCCCCGCTGGAACGGCGTGCTCATGTGGCGCGGAGCTGCCTGGGCGCCGAGCTTCCTTTCGGGCCGTTCGATGATCATCGCTGGCGGCATGGCGGCGAAGCTCGTCCTCTACCCGATCCATGCCGACCCTTCCCGCCCCGGCGAACGGCTGACGAACTGGGTGATCTGCGCAGCGAAGGGTGCCCCCGGGGACCCATTGCCGCTCGATCAGGACTGGCAGGCGCCGGCGACGGCGGACGAGGCGCTGGCGGAGGCGCAAGGGCTGCATGTGGACGAGGTGGATCTCGAGGCCCTCGTCCGCGCGAGCGACACCATCAATCTCTACCCGATGTGCGACCGGGAGCCGTTGCCGCAATGGGGCGTGCCGGGCGGGCGGGTGACGCTGCTCGGCGATGCGGCGCACCCGATGTACCCGGTGGGCTCGAACGGGGCGAGCCAGGCGGTGCTGGATGCGGTCTCGCTCGCGAAGGCGCTCGCGGCCCATGGGCCCGCCGGCCTTGCGGCCTACGAAGCGGAGCGGCGGCCCGCCACGGCGGAGATCATGCTCGCCAACCGAAAGGGCGGCCCCGAGCAGGTGATCGACCTGGTGGAGGAACGCGCGCCGGAAGGCTTCGACGACCTCGACGCCGTGGCGACGCGGGCCGAGCTCGAAGCCATCGTCGGCTCCTACCAGCGCATCACCGCCACGCGCTCCGATATGCCTGCCTAGACGCGCGCTCAGATCGTCCGTCCGCCATCGACCTCCAGCACGACGCCGGTGACGAACGCTGCCTCGTCGGAGCAGAGGTAGAGGGCGGCGTTCGCAATGTCCTCCGGCTCCGAAAGGCGACCGAGGGGCACGGTGGCGGTGAATTTCGCACGGTTCTCGGGCGTGTCCTCCATGCCCATGAAGGTCTCGAGCAGCGCGGTGGCCCCCATCACGGGCGCGATGCAGTTCACCCGCACCTTGTCGGGCGCAAGCTCCGCCGCGAGGCTGCGGGAGACAAGGTTCACCGCCCCTTTCGAGGCATTGTACCAGGTGAGCCCGGGGCGCGGCCTGATACCCGCGGTCGACCCGATATTGAGCATCACGCCGCCGCCCTGGGCCCGCCAGTGCGGCACCAGCGCGTGGGTGACGTGGTAGATGGATTTCACGTTGATCGCGAAGACGCGATCGAAATCCTCCTCCGTCACCTCCATCAGCGGCCGGTTCATGTGGGACCAGCCGGCGTTGTTCACGGCAACGTCGAGCCGGCCGAACGCGTCCACCACCGCGGCGAGGGACTGACGCACCGCCGGCCCGTCCGCCACATCGCAGCCGAGCGCCATGGCAGCATCGCCGATGCCCGCCGCCACGGCTTCCGCGCCCTCTCGGTTGAGGTCGAGCAAGGCGACGCGCGCGCCTTCGGCCGCGAACCGCTCCGCCATCTCGCGCCCGAAGCCGGAGGCACCGCCCGTGATCATCGCGGTCTTGCCCGCAAGCCGCCCTTCTTTGCCGGTCCTCTCCATCGCCGATCCTCCCGTTGCGTTTCCTCTCCCCGCCTGTTTCGCTGGTGGGGCTGAAGGGGAGGCTGGCATGGAACCGGGCATTGTGACCATCGGCTACGAGAAGGCGACGCTCGACGAGGTATGTGCGCGCCTCCAGGAGGCAGGGGTGACGCGGCTGGTGGATGTACGCGCCGTCGCCTCCTCCCGCCGGGCGGGGTTCTCGAAATCCCTGCTGGCGGCGGGGCTGGCCGAGGCCGGTATCGCCTATACCCATCTGCGCGCGCTCGGCACGCCCAAGGCGGGGCGCGATGCCGTTCGGGCGGGCCGCGTCGATGAGATGCGCGCGATCTACGACGAAGCGATGCAAGCGCCGGAAGCGGTCGACGCCTTTGCCGAGCTTCAGGCCCTTGCGGCGGCGGAGCGCGTGGCATTGCTGTGTTACGAAGCCGAGCCTGCCACCTGCCACCGGCGCATCCTGACCGAGCGCCTCGGCCTGCCGGTGACGGATCTCTAGGGCACGCCGCTCTCCGCGAAAATTGCACGAGGCTTCCGGAAGGAGCCGGGGAGACCGGGCCTTCCTTTGCACGCGCGGCCCGTAAGCCGGGGGCATGAGCACGCCCTTCGCCGCATATGCCCCGCTCGCCCGTTTTCGCCTTGGAAGGCCCCGTGCCGGACAGGCGGCGGCCGTCCTCCTGGTGCTGGCCGCCGCCATCGCCGCGGCCGAGCCGCTGCGCTGGCTTGTGGTGACCTGGACCGATCCCTCCTACGGCTCCGATGGCTGGGTGGTGGCGCTCGCCATCACCGTGCTGGCCGTCCGCAGCGCCCTCTCGCCGCGCCGCGCGGGCTACGTGGCCCGGCCGGGGCGCGCGCTCGCTCTGGTAGCCGGAACGCTCGCGCTGCGCATCGCGGGGGAAGTGATGGCCATCGGCGTGCTCGGCGGGTTGGCGCTGGCGCTCGATGTGCTCGCACTCGGCCTCGCCGCCGGGCTGCATGAGCGAGAGCGGGCGGTCTCGCCCTTCTGGCTTGCGGTCGCGTTTCTCTTCGCCCTGCCGCTCGAGCGCATTCTGCAGCGGCTGCTGGGCTACCCCATGCAGTCCATCTCGGCAGAAGGGGCCTGCGGGCTGCTCGCGCTTCTGCCGGAGAGCCTTGCCGGGCCGCTCAGCTGCGAGGGGCTCGCTATCACCCTCGGCAGCGCGCGGGTACTGGTGGACCTGCCCTGCTCGGGTGCGCGGGGGGTGCTGCTCCAGGGCCTCCTCTTCGCGCTGCTCTGCGCCCATTACCGGCCGCGCTTCCCGGCCCTTCTCGCGGGCGGGGCTATCGCTCTCGGCGCCGCGCTCCTGGCCAACAGCCTGCGGATCGCCGCCATCGCGGTGGGCGAGGCGCTGGGCGTCCCCCTCCTGGCCGAGCCATGGCACGGGCTGACGGGCCTTGCCGCGATCCTTCTGGCCGCCATCCCCGCCCTGCTGTGGGCGTCCTACCTTGCGCCGCGCGAGGATCGCCGCGCGCATGCTGCGAGACGGGATCGCGAGAGCCTAAAGCCCCGGCAGCGCGCGACGCGGCACGTGCTTGGCGCCGCCATCGCCCTCTGCGTCGTTGCCGGCGGTCTCTCGTTCCTGCCGAAGCGTCCGCTCGATGCCGGGGCCTCCATGGACATCACGCTGCCCAGCCGCCTGGCAGGGCATCAGGCTGTACCCTGGGCGCTGAGTGGGATGGAGGAGGCGTACTATGCCCGCTTCGGCGGGGGCGCTGCATCGGCGGAGTACGGGCCGATGGCGCTCACGGTGGTCGCCTCCACCGCGCCGCTTCGCCACCTCCACGCGCCTGAGGAATGCCTCGCGGGTCTCGGGTTCGAGCTGCGGCTTCTCTCGACGGAGCGGGACGGCCTCGCCACCGCCCACTACCGCGCTACGAGCCCCGATGGCCGTGTCTGGCACGTGGCGGCCAGCTTTGTGGCCGAGGATGGCACCAGCGTGCCCGGTATCGGCGAGGCGGCATGGGCCTGGCTCACCGGCCCGCGCCAGCGCTGGCGCATGATCCGAAGAGCGGCGGGGAGGGAAAGGGTGGTGTGTTGCGGGTTGTTGTAGGGGGGGGGCGGGTCGGTGAAAAGGGGGGGGGGGGGGGGGGGGGGG
>JBCBHB010000024.1:0-11091 GCA_038526025.1 Pseudomonadota bacterium | reverse complement strand
ATGCGCGAAGCGCTCGACACGGTTGAGCCCGACATCCAGGCAAAGGGGCTGACGCTTTACAGGCTGCCCTGCGACTTCACCATGCCAACGCTCATGGGCGATGCGGTGCGCATCAAGCAGGTCGCGCTGAACCTGCTGACGAACGCGGTGAAGTTCACCGAGGCTGGCCATGTGAGGCTCCTGATGGAGGCGAGCCTTGGTGCCGACAAAGCCAACCTCGTGATCTCCGTGAACGACACGGGCATCGGCATCGCGCCGGACGAGATCGAGCGGGTCTTCAGCCATTTCTACCAGAGCGCTCCTGGCGAGAAGGAGCGGACGGGCGGGGTCGGGCTCGGCCTCGCCATCAGCGATCGGCTGGTCCGTCAGATGGGCGGCCGCATCACCGTGTGCTCCACCCCCGGTGTCGGCAGCACCTTCGAGGTCCATCTGCCGCTGCCTTTCGCGCCGGAACCCAGCTGAAAGGTCATGCCTGCTGCGGCAGGGCGGCGCTCAGCACCTCGAAACGCGCGATGAAGGCAAGGCGCACCGTCTCCGCCGGGTCGGGCCGCAGCGCGATCTCCCCGGCCCAGGCCGCGCGCGGCCGCGGAAAGAACTTCGCGGCCTCCGCGGGGCTGAAGCCTGCAAGCTGCGTCGCCTCGTACCAGGCCGAGGCCCGGTCCGCCCGCTTGATCTGCGCCTCCAACGCCGCAGGCAGCTCCGCCGGCAGCCCGAAGCGGATATGCACGGCCGCCGCCAACCGCGCCTCGAAGGCCCGATAGTCCAGGCCCAGCGCCGCCTTGAAGGGCGAGATCATGTCGCCGATCACGTATTCCGGCGCATCGTGCAGCAAAGCCGCCAGCCGGTCCGCCGCGCTCGCCTGCGGCCGTGCCCGCCCCATCAGCTCCTCCACCAGAAGGCTGTGCTGCGCCACGCTGTAGGGGTGCTCTCCTTGCGTCTGGCCGTTCCAGCGCGCCACGCGGGAGAGACCATGCGCAATGTCCTCGATCTCCACATCGAGCGGCGACGGGTCGAGCAGATCCAGCCGCCGGCCCGAGAGCATGCGCTGCCAGGCCCGCGGCGCCCCTGCTTCAACCTTCGCCTGCCGCGCCATCGCTCTCCTCCCGTCCGGAGCCAAGAGGGCCTTACGCCAGTTGAAGCCCCTGCACCGATCGCGTAAGCCGCGCGGCATGACCGAGACCCAAGCTACACCGCCGCGCTTCACCGTGGTCGCCCATCCGCTCGTGCAGCACAAGCTGACGCGCATGCGGATGAAGGACACCTCGACCGCGAGCTTCCGCGATCTGCTGCGGGAGATCAGCCTGCTGCTGGCCTATGAGCTGCTGCGGGACCTGCCGCTCGAGCATGTCGAGATCGAAACGCCGGTCTCGCCCATGCTGGCGCCGCGGCTGGCGGGGAAGAAGGTCTGCTTCGTCTCCATCCTTCGCGCGGGCGACGGGCTGTTGCAGGGCCTGCTCGACCTCGTCCCCTCCGCCCGCGTCGGCCATATCGGCCTCTACCGCGACGAGGAGACGAAGGAGCCGGTCGAATATCTCGTCAAGCTGCCGGACGACCTGACCGACCGCGTCACCGTGCTCGTCGACCCCATGCTCGCCACCGCCGGCTCCGCCATCGAGGCCGTGCATATCGCCAAGCGCGCCGGCGCGCAGGACATCCGCTTCCTCGCCCTCGTTGCCGCACCGGAAGGCGCCGCCCGCTTCGCCGAGGCGCATCCGGACGTGCCCGTCTGGGCCGCCGCGATGGACGAGCGCCTCAACGAGAAGGCCTACATCGTCCCCGGCCTCGGCGACGCGGGCGACCGTCTCTTCGGCACCAAGGACCACCGCTCCGAGGACTGATCCGGCCGCGGAACGACCGCGGGAGTGGCCATATCGCCCTCCCGCACGCGTCAGCTGTGGTTTTCGGAGGTTCTTCGCCCGGGACCACCGTGGCTATCATCGCGTTGTTATACATCTTCGAGGATGCTACCTGCCTCAGCCGGAGTGGCACTGCCGCGGCGCAGCATGGATGCCCGCGAGAACGAGGGAACCGATATGCCTGATACTGTGACCGATTATGCCGTCGCCGACATTTCCCTAGCGGATTTCGGCCGCAAGGAGATCGCGATTGCCGAGACCGAGATGCCCGGCCTCATGGCGGCGCGCGAAGAGTTCGGCCAGAGCCAGCCGCTGAAGGGCGCGCGGATCTCCGGCTCCCTGCACATGACCATCCAGACCGCCGTGCTGATCGAGACGCTGACGGCGCTGGGCGCCGAGGTGCGCTGGGCCTCCTGCAACATCTTCTCGACGCAGGACCACGCCGCCGCCGCAATCGCCGATGGCGGCACGCCGGTCTTCGCCATCAAGGGCGAAAGCCTCGAGGACTACTGGACCTACACCGACAGCATCTTCCAGTGGCCGGACGGTGAGCCGACCAACATGATCCTCGACGATGGCGGGGACGCGACGATGTACATCCTGCTCGGCGCCCGGGCCGAGGGCGGGGACACGGGCTTCCTTGCCAGCCCCGGCTCGGAGGAGGAGGAGTACCTCTTCGCCCAGATCAAGCGGCGCCTGCAGGCCTCGCCCGGCTGGTTCACCAAGCAGAAGGATGCGATCAAGGGCGTCACTGAGGAGACGACGACCGGCGTCAACCGCCTGTACCAGCTCCAGAAGAAGGGTGAGCTGCCCTTCCCCGCGATCAACGTGAATGACAGCGTCACGAAGTCGAAGTTCGACAACAAGTACGGCTGCAAGGAGAGTCTCGTCGACGGTATCCGCCGCGCGACGGACGTGATGATGGCCGGCAAGGTCGCCATCGTCTGCGGCTATGGCGATGTGGGCAAGGGCTCGGCGGCGTCGCTCGCCGGCGCCGGCGCCCGCGTGCTCGTGACGGAGGTCGACCCGATCTGCGCGCTTCAGGCGGCGATGGACGGGTTCGAGGTGGTCACGCTCGAGAAGGCCGCCCCGCGTGCCGACATCGTGATCACCACCACCGGCAACAAGGACGTCGTGACCGTCGACGACATGCGCCAGCTGAAGGACATGTGCATCGTCGGCAATATCGGCCACTTCGATAACGAGATCCAGGTCGCCGCGCTCAAGAACTTCCGGTGGACCAACATCAAGCCGCAGGTCGACATGATCGAGTTCCCGGACGGCAAGCGCATGCTGCTCCTGTCCGAGGGCCGGCTCCTCAACCTCGGCAACGCCACCGGCCATCCCAGCTTCGTCATGTCCGCCAGCTTCACCAACCAGGTGCTGGCGCAGATCGAGCTCTGGACGAAGCCGGGCGAGTACAAGAACGAGGTCTACGTGCTGCCGAAGCATCTCGACGAGAAGGTGGCCACTCTCCACCTCGGCAAGCTCAACGTCGCCCTCACCAAGCTCTCGGACGAGCAGGCGACCTATATCGGCGTCACACCGGAAGGCCCGTTCAAGCCGGATCACTACCGCTACTGATCAGGCCCGAACCGTCTGCCAAGCCCCCGTGCAGCAGCCTGCGCGGGGGCTCTTTCGTCAAAGGCCCGAAAGGGTAAGCGCGGGCAGCCACTGGGCCACGACGCGCCGGGGTGCCGCATCGTGGCGACCGGGAAAGCGCAGCACCTGCAGCCGGCCGGGGGCGTAGACACTCACCTCGTGCCGCGCGAGGTCGAGCACCCCGTCACCGTCGCTGTCGCGCATATCGGTTCGCGCCTTGAAGCGGCGGGCACCCACCGAACAGTCGAGCGCATCCGCCTCGCCATCCTCGCAGTACGTACCGAAGACACGATAGGGCTTCTCCGTACCGCCCTCCTCCGACGGCGCGGCCGCGGCCTGGTGTTCCGCGCGGACGAACAGGTTGAAGCGCCGGTCGCCGCCATAGCCGATGCGCGAGACCGGCACGAGCGGGTTCGCCGGCAAGGAGCGGAAGAGCGGCGCGTCCCGCACACCCACAAAGGCCGCACTGTCGTCCACCTCGAGGGTCCAGACCACGAGCGGAAGGTCAGCCTCGCCCGGGCAACGCAGCCAGCCGCGCACGATGCCGGGTGCAAGCCCATCCAGCGCCGCTGGCGATGGAGCCACCTCGTCATGCCCCGGATGGAAGCCGCAGGCCGCGGCCGGGGCGCCCCCGATCACCGTGAGCAGCAAGGCGATTAGTCCGAGCCGTTTCATCTCCGCGCACCTCCATGCCAGTATGACAGTCACAAGACTATGATCGCAAATAGCATGCCAGCGTTGCGCCGCGACCGCACCTCACGCACGCGTGCCCGGGCGCGAGCGCAACGCATCGCCGGGGAGGACAAGAATGCGCGTGCTCGAAACCGCCCTCTACGCCGAGAATCTGGAAGAAACCGCAAGCTTTTACGAGGATGTGCTGGGGCTCGAGCGCCTGACGGAGCGGGCCGGCCGGCACATCTTCTTCCGCGTCGATGGTGGCGTCTTGCTCCTTTTCAGGGCGAGCGAAAGCCGAATGCCACCGCCCGAGGGCGCGCTCCCCGTGCCGCCGCATGGCGCAGACGGCCCCGGCCATGCCTGCTTCGCCGCCACCGCCGAGGCGCTCGAGGCGTGGTCCGAACGCCTCGCCGCCGCCGGTGTGCCGGTCGAGAGCGTGGTCGACTGGCCCCAGGGCGGCCGCTCGATCTATTTCCGCGACCCGGCCGGCAACTCCCTTGAATTCGCGGAACCGCGCATCTGGGGCCTCGCCTGAGGTCTTTACATCCCGCCCGCCCGCAGCGTTGATGGCGCGCCAACGAAACAGGGGAGGCAGCCATGGCCACAGTCGAAGAAACGCTCGCCGAGATGGGCATCACCTTGCCGACGCCGGGGGCGCCGCTCGCGGCCTATGTGCCCTTCGTGCGCACCGGCAACCAGCTCTTCGTCTCGGGCCAGCTGCCGCTCGGGATCGACCCGCTGCCCACCGGCCAGCTCACCGCGGCGGACCATGTGGACGGCGCAGCGCCCGAAGGCAGCGCCGTCGCCGCCGCGCAGGTCGCCGCGCGCCAATGCGCCATCAACGCCATCGCCCAGGCGAAAATCGCCACCGGCGATCTCGGGGCGATCGCACGCGTGGTGAAGCTCGTCGGTTTCGTGAACTCCGCCGCCGATTTCCAGCAGCAGCACATCGTGGTGAACGGCGCCTCCGAGCTCATGCAGGCAGCCTTCGGCGACAAGGGCAAGCACGCGCGCTCGGCCGTCGGCGTTGCCGCACTGCCCATGGGCGTCGTCGTCGAGATCGAGGCGATCTTCGAGCTCGCCTGACAGCGCCTCCCGGCTCAG
The DNA here is from genome assembly GCA_038526025.1 of Pseudomonadota bacterium. Classification (GTDB taxonomy): domain Bacteria; phylum Pseudomonadota; class Alphaproteobacteria; order Rhodobacterales; family Rhodobacteraceae; genus Thermohalobaculum. The sequence continues at coordinate 5,854 of JBCBHB010000024.1, read as the reverse complement.
GGTCCTGCGAAATAGAGGTCGGCCGCGAGGAACTTCGCGAGCCGGCCCGCAGCAGCCGTCTCCCGCTCCTCCGGCAACGTTCCGATCATCACGACCGTGTTCGCCGGCAGGCCGGGCGTCGACAGCAGCGTTCCCATCGCCGCCGCGCGGGTGGTGAAGCTCGCAGGCTCGTCGGGGGCCGAGCCGAGGCCGGCCACTGCGATCCGGTCCTGCCGCTCCAGCGCCTCGGCCACACCCGCCAGCGGCGCGCCCGCGGGCAGCAGGATCAGCCGGTCGCAACGCTCGAGGGCCCGAAGCCGTTCGGCCTTCTCCCGGTCGAGCCGCACCAGCCGGTCGAGCGCACCCGCCACGGTCAGCCCCAGCGCGCCGGCGGTGAAGAGCAGCCCGCGAACATCCCGCCCGGTGCCCAGCAGGATCGAGGCATAGGCCGGGTAGGCGAGGCCGAGCTGCCGGGCACGCGCCACCCGCCGGCGCACAACCTCCAGCGGCGCGGGCGGCGCCACCGCCTTCTTCGCAGCCTTCCAGCAATGGCGCCGCCAGGAGCGCGCCCCGTCCAGCGACGGGCCGTTGTTATGCCCGATCCCTGGCAGGCGCTCATGCGCGAAACGGGCGAAAGGCGACACGGTCATCCCACATACTCCCCCATGCTGCAGATCAGCTGCCACTCGGCATCTGTCACCGGCACCACCGACAGCCGGCTCTGCTTCACCAGCGCGAAATCCGCCAGCTTCTCCTCGGCCTTGATCTCCGCCAGCGTCACCGGCCGGGGCACCGGCGCCACCGCCTTGATGTCCACGCATTCCCAGCGCGCATCATCGGTGGTGCTGTCCGGATGGATCTCGGCGCAGACCTCCACGATCCCCACGACGCGCTTCTCGTTCACCGAGTGATAGAAGAAGCCGAGATCGCCGAGCTTCATCTCGCGCATGTTGTTGCGCGCCTGGTAGTTGCGCACACCGTCCCATTGCTCGCCGGCCTCGCCCTTGGCCACCTGGTCGTCCCAGCTCCAGGTGTTCGGCTCCGATTTGAACAGCCAATAGGCCATGATGCGTCTCCCTCACGTCTCGGCGGGACGATAGCGGCCCACACGCCGGCGTCGAGGGGGGCGCGGCTGGCGGGCGGGCCGCTGAGGCTGCGCAGCAGCCGAAGCCGGGGCGACCAGACAGCCCGCCCAGAAGCCCCCCAAGCGGTCGGCGGCGGCGCTCAGCCCAGCACCCGGTTCCAGGCGCGGATCTCGACCGACTGGAAGAGCCCGGCCAGCGCATAGGGGTCGGCCGCGGCCCAGGCTTCCACCTCCGCCCGGTCCTCGGCCGCATAGATCAGCAGCGAGCCGCACATCTCGCCCGCCCCGTCCAGGAAGGGCCCCGCCTGCTGGATCGCGCCGCTCGTCGACTTGATATGCGCAAGATGCGCCTCGCGGTTGGCCTTGCGAACCTCGAGCGCGCCCGGCTTGTCGATGCAGATGATGGCGTAGAGCATGCTGTCCTCCCATGAACCTCGCCGCCTTCTCGGCCCTCGGGCCGGGTGCGGCAAGCCCATCTCACGCCTTTGCGCCTTTCCGCCCTGCGCCGAGCAGCGGCGCGGCATCCGCATCGAGCGGCCAGCGCGGCCGCGGTCGCACCGGCTCGGCGCCCCCCCCTGCCGCCAGCCGCTCCGCTCCCGCCCAGGCGATCATCGCGCCGTTGTCGGTACACAGCGCGAGCGGTGGCGCGACCGCGCTGAACCCTGCCTTCGCGGCCTCCGTCTCGAGCACGGCGCGCAGCGCGCGATTCGCCGCCACACCGCCGGCCACGGCGATCACGGGCGCCTCCAGGTCCGGCCAGGCGGCGCGAAAGGCCCTCATCGCGCGGGCGGTCTTCGCCCCCAGCACATCCCGCACCGCAACCTGGAAGGAGGCGCAGAGATCCGCAATATCCTGCGTCCAGAGCCCGCCCTGGGCGGCCACCAGCCTGTCCCGCGCCCGCAGCACGGCGGTCTTGAGCCCCGAGAAGCTCATCTCGGCGCCCGGCCGGTCGAGCAGCGGGCGGGGAAAATCGAAGCGCTCAGGGTCCCCGCCTTCCGCCCGTCGTTCCACCTCCGGCCCGCCGGGAAAGCCGAGCCCCAGCATCTTCGCAACCTTGTCGAAGGCCTCGCCGGGCGCGTCGTCGATGGTCCCGCCAAGGCGCCGGTAGCGTCCCAGCCCTTCGATCGCCAGCAGCTGGCAGTGCCCGCCGGAGGCCAGCAACAGCAGGTAAGGGTAAGCGATGCCGTGGCTCAGCCTGGGCGTCAGCGCATGTCCCTCGAGGTGATTGACCCCGATGAGCGGCAGCCCCGCGCCCAGCGCCAGCCCCTCGGCCGTCATCACCCCCGCCAGCACCCCGCCGATGAGACCCGGCCCGGCCGTCACCGCCACCGCATCGATTCCGGTGAGCGCGACACCCGCCTCGTCCAGCGCCCGTTGCACCACCAGATCGGCCCGCTCCGCATGGGCGCGCGCGGCAATCTCGGGCACCACACCGCCGTAATCCGCATGGAGATCGGCCTGGCCGAAAACCGCGTTCGAGAGCACCACGCCCGACGGGGCCGCGCTCCCGGCCTCCGACGCGCGGACCACCGCCGCCGCCGTCTCGTCGCAGCTCGATTCGATACCCAGCACCAGCGGCATGCGCCCGGTTCCCTTCAGCACGGCTTCCAGCCGACATTGCGCCCTGCGGAAGGCGCTTCTACTAAGGCATGGTGCCGGCCTTGACCATCACCCGGCCAGCCCGCACCGCCTGCCCTGCCGGAGACGCCCATGCCCGAGAGCCTGCCCACGCCCGACGCCCCCCTGCGAATCGGTACCCGCGGCTCGCCGCTCGCCCTCGCCCAGGCGGAAGAAACCAAGGCGCGGCTCGAGGCGGCCCACGGCCTCGCCTCCGATGCCTGCGAGATCGTGGTGATCAAGACCACGGGCGACGCGGTGCAGGACCGGGCGCTCTCGGAGATCGGCGGCAAGGGGCTCTTCACGAAGGAGATCGAGGAAGGGCTGCTCGGCGGCAGCATCGATATCGCCGTGCACTCGATGAAGGACATGCCGACCGTGCTGCCGGATGGCCTCGCCATCACAGCGCTTCTGCCGCGGGAGGATGTGCGGGACGCCTTCATCAGCCCGCGCCACGAGAGCATCGCCGCGCTGCCCGAGGGCGCCGTCGTCGGCACATCCTCGCTCCGCCGCCGCGCGCAGCTGCTCCACCGCCGGCCGGACCTCACGATCGTCGAGTTCCGCGGCAACGTGCAGACCCGGATGCGCAAGCTCGGCGAAGGCGTGGCCGAGGCCACGTTCCTGGCCTGCGCAGGCCTCAACCGCCTCGGCATGGCGGGCGAGATGCGGGGAGCGATCGAGCCCGAGGAAATGCTGCCCGCCGTCGCCCAGGGCGCCATCGGTATCGAGAGCCGCGTGGCGGACGACCGTGTCCTCGCCCTGCTCGCCCCGCTGCACGACCGTGAGACCGGCACCCGCCTGGCCGCCGAACGTGCGTTCCTCGCGGGCCTCGACGGTTCCTGTCGCACGCCCATCGGCGGGCTCGCCATGCTTCAGGGCGATGCGCTCTGGCTCCGCGGCGAGATCGTGCGGCCCGATGGCAGCGAACGTCTCGCGACCGAGCGTCGAGGCGCTGCGTCGGATGCGGCGGCGATGGGGGCCGATGCGGCGGCGGAGCTGCGGTCCCGCGGCGGCCACGGCTTCTTCGACGCCTGAGCGGGCGCGGATGCCGCCACCTCTCCGACCCGTTCTCATAACCCGGCCGGCCAAGCGCGTGCATGCGGAGATCGAAGCGCTTGGCGCGCGCGGTGTGCCCGCCATCGCTGCCCCGCTCACCCGCATCGCGCACGCCGATCCGCCGCCTACGGTACCGGACGGTGCCGACGCCATCATCTTCACCTCTGCCGAAGCGGTGGCCGTGATGGCCTCGGAGGCAGGGGCCAGAGCGCTGCCTGCCTACTGCGTTGGCACGCAGACGCGCGCAGCCGCCGTGGCGGCGGGGTTCGTGCCCGTTCCCGGGGAGACCGCGGCGGACGTGGCAGCCCTCACCCCCCAGCTCGTCGCGGCGCCCCAGCGGCGGTTCTTTCATCCAGCGGGGCGTCATGTGGCGGGCGATCTCGCCAGCGCGCTCTCGGCCATCGGCAAGACAGTCGCGCGACGAACGGCCTACGAGGCGGTCGCCTGCCCGCTGCCCGGCGACGGCATCGCCGCCTTGGAAGCCGGGGCGCTGTCGGCGGCCGGTTTCTGGTCTCCCCGAAACGCCGCGCTCTTCGCCGAGGCGGCAACGCCCGCCTGGCACCTCGATACAACCATAGCAGTGGCCATCTCGGAAAACGCCGCGCGCCCCCTCGCGGCGCTCGGCTTCGCGCGCATCGCCATCGCGTCTCAGCCCACGGGCGAGGCGATGCGTGACCTTCTCGTTCACAGCGCGATGAACGACGTGTCGGGAACGGGGCGCTGATCACCATCGACCGGGCGATCGGTGCGACCTTTGGAATTGCCGCGCGACTTCTGGGTTTTTACTGTAGACCTGCGCGACGTGGCGAGGCACGCCAGTCGCCACGGCCCTGGCATCCGCCGGGCGCCGTTCAGCAGGGCGCGTCCTGATAACGAGAACGGCGATACGCCGGGGGGATGACCGCAGAATGACCGATCCAAAGCAACCGGAGAGTGGCGCGGACAACGGGTCGAGCCCGAAGCCGTATTCCGAGATGGCGGGCTTGAACGCCGAGATCGCGCGCCGGCGCGCAGAGGGCGAAGCAACGCCTGCGCCCGCAGCGCCGGCACCCAAGGCCGCGGCCACGACCGAGACACCGAAGCCTGCGCCGGCGGCGATGCCGAGCGCGGCGGCGGCCGAAGCGAAGCGCGCCAATGCCCAGCCCGCCCCTGCCGCGGGGCGCAGTGCGGCGAGCGGATGGCTGGCGCTGCTCGTCGGCGTGATCGCCGGTGCGGTGGGTATCCTGGCGATCGGCCCATCGCTCGCGCCGCATCTGCCCCGGCCCATCGCGGATTTCCTGACCATGCGCGGCCCGGGGCCAGATCCGGCGGTCGATGCCCTTTCGCAGCGCATTGCCGCGCTCGAGGAGGCGAAGCTCACCAATATCGATGCGCTGGTGACCCGGCTCGAGGTGGTGGAGGACGGCCTGGTCGACGCCGACGCCGCGCGCGAAGGGGCGCTGGGCGCCATCGACGATCAGCTCTCCAGGCTCGGCGCCGCGCTGGCGGATGCAGGCTCGGCCGATGCGATCGACGATCTCGCGGCCCTGGCGCAGCGGCAAGAGGACGCCATCGCGGAGCTTGCCGCACAGAAGAACACCCTCGCCACCCAGAAGGAGGCGCTCGCCGCGCAGAAAGATGCGGCCGAGGAGACGATGGCAGCGCTGGGTGAGGACATCGCGGCCCTCGGCGCTCGGATTGCAGCGCTGGAGACGGCGGAGCCTGCCGTGGCGGCCGCGGCGTTCGCGACACTGGCGGACAAGGTGGACAATCGGGCGACGCGTGAAGCCGCGGCAGAGCTTGGCGGCCGGATCGCGGCGCTCGAGAACCGGCCGCCCTTGGCGACGGCAGAGGACCTCGAAGCCGTGAAGGGCGACCTCGCGAACATCGAGGCGGGCCTCGAAGCCGCCCGCGCCGCCCAGGCCGAAGCGGAAGCCGCCCTCGAAGCGGCGAAGCTCGACGCCGCCCGGCAAGCGAAGTCGGCCGAGATCGCCGACGCGGGAGAGCGCCTGTCGATGCGGCTCGAGGCCGGTGAGAACTACGCCGATACGCTTGACAACCTCGAGACACTGTCCGGCGCCAGCGCGCCGGAGGCGCTGCGAGCGGGTGCCGACGGGATCGTCGACCCAGAGACACTGG
>JBCBHB010000023.1:0-11210 GCA_038526025.1 Pseudomonadota bacterium | reverse complement strand
GCACCCGATCCCGCAGGCCAGTTTGCCTCGCCCTACGTCTTTGGCGGCAACGTTCCGCTGATCATCATCGATCCCACGGGTGAGATCTCGATCATGACGCAGGTGGGGATCGGCATCGCCTTGGCCGCGATCATCGTCGTTTCTCTCGTGGCGGTCACCGCGATCACGGCCGCCACCGCGGGTGTCGGTGCGCCGGAGGCGGCGGTCGTTGCCGGTGGAGTCGATGCGACGCTTGCGGGCGGTGTGACGGCCGCGGATGCGGCGGCGGTCGGCACGACGGCGGCAATCGGGGCTGGCGAGGCAGCGGCGGCGGCAACGGAGGTGACCGCGGAAGCCACTGTCTCGGCCAGCGTGGAGGGTGTGGTCGAGGGCACATCGGAGGGTGTGGCGGATGGTGTGATTGAGGGCACGAGCACCTCGACGGAGGCCGCTGCGGAGACGACGGAGGCCGTATCGGGGGCGGCTGAGTCCGCCGAGACGTCTGCGGGGGCGGATGTATCGGATTCGCCCGGCCTCCTCTCGCGCTTCGGCTCGAACTTCTCCTTCTTCCGCTCCGGCATGAACCTAGGCACCTCCACCCTGCGCGGCGCTGCCGTGAACGGTTTCACCTATGACGTGATGCACAACCCCGGCAATTTCACCTGGAAGGGGTTTGGCGAGTCCGTCGGCGCTGGGGCGGCAGGCGGTGCTGCCTCCGGCGCGCTTGGCGGCGTCCTCGATCCAGCGGCGAATGCCATCGCCGGCGAGAGCGGCATCTTCGCCAACATTGGAATGCGGGCCATGAGCGGGGCGATTGCCGGAAGCATCGGCTCCGATGTCTCCCGCATCAGCTACAACCTGATGCTGCACCGGCCATGGTACCAGGATCTCCTGCGCTCCACGTCTCTTGGTTTTTCGTCGGGCGCGATCGGCGGTGCGATCAGCGGAGGCTTCGACCAAGCGGGTGCTATCGGTCAGAAGGCCGTCGACGAGGGTGTCATCAGCGCCCAGACCGTCGCGAGTGCCAAGACGGCCGTGAAGGTCCTGCAGGACGCCGCCATGTCCCGCGTGGCTCAAAGCGTCTATTCCGGCGCGACCATCGCCATCGTGACGGGCTACGTGGTTTGGGCCGTCAAGACGGATTGGAAGTAGAGGCTCTCGATCGCGGCGATGAAGCCGCAGCGCTGGGCGTGGTTCAGGGACGTCCGGATCAGCCTGACCGCGACCTCGCCTCGGTCGTGCCATTCGCTCTGGGTCGCCGCTTCGTTGAGGGGCAGGGCCTCGGCCCACGCCAGCCGGCTTCGTCTTCGCTTCAGAGGAGGAAGTCCCTCACATCCAAAGCTGGAGGGCCATAGATTTCGTGCGCTGATTTGACGTCGGTGCACTCCGCACTGACAAGAAGCCCGGCCATGTCGTAGTCGCACAGAACGGCGTTTCGTGGTGTGCCCTCGTCTTGAGGCGCGGCATCCAGCTTTGACTGATCGAGAGAAAGTCGTCCAATTACCGAAGTGTTTGGAAACACTCCCTGCCTGAAGACGCGAGGCTCGCCGACGTTGTTGAAGAGAAATTTGGAAGACCGCACCTCCTCCAGTGTCGGTTTGCTCCTGCCCGACACCATTACAGGCGCAACTCTCAGATAGGGTATCAAATCAAAGACAAACCCGCGCCCCGTTAAGACAACTGCACCCCAGCCATCAGGTTTGAACCAGCCTCTGGGGCCACGGTCGCTATGGTAAGTAACCTTACCATCATCGATTACGATATGGATCGCATTGCCCTTTCCCAGCCCGAGCATGGTGGGGAAAGCGAGCACATCGCCCACGGCGTAACGGTGCTCCGGCAGGGCGGCGGATGTTTTTTGTCGCTCGGGAAGCGGCCGCTCCAATCGACCGCGTAAGCTTCGAAGGGAACGCTGCCATTGACGCAACCCGGCTTCACTATTGAGCGCAGCCGCATAGGCGCCTGGTTCGCGTGAGAGCCGGTCGCGCGCTTCTGCAAGCGCACGGTCGCAGGCGATGCCGCGCTTGTGTAATTGATCGGCAACGACATACCAGAAGAGGTCAACCTCATGATGACCTTCTTCTTCGATCCACGCGTTTTCTTCTATCAGTATCGGCAGAATTCTTTCGTCGAAGCGCGGGAGTTTCGCTAGGACAGAAATCGTATCCTTCAGATCCAGAGCCGTATCATTTGAATACAGTCCCCCGCCCCATGCGCCCATTATTGATTGTCCCGGCAGGCGTGTTGTGAAAATTTCACGATTACAATCACCATGTCACTTTCTGTTTTGAGAGAGCGAACAGCCCCTCTAGGGGCTGTCCTTCGTCCGGTTCGGGCCCAGCTCCGCACACGATCGCGTTTTCCGGCTGGGTGAGCTCTCAGAGGTCGGACACAGCGGTTGACCGGATCTCTGGCCATTGCGCCGCGGCCTTGGCAAGCGTGCCATCCCGATCCTTCTGGAACGCCGCGAAAATCTCTTCGTTCAGGAAGACGTAGAGCGCTCCGTCGATCACGGCTGCATAGCTCGGGTCGCCATCGAACTTCTTGCCGACCGAAACGCCGAAAGTGCAGAAGCCGCCATACTGCGGCAGGAACGACTGAGGGTCGGCATCGAAGGCGGCTTTCGTGGCATCCGACGCGAAGTAGTATGCCACGCCGTCGTGTACCGCGGTATGAGCGGCGCTCCCCTCGACCTGCTCCCCTGTCCGGATCATTGCAACCGGATCGACGCCATGCAGGCCGAGAGGCGCGCCCGCGGCGGTGACGCCCACAGAGACGTTGTACTCGTCTGCCGCATGGGCAGCTGGGGCAACCGAAATGAAGAGGGCAAGCAACGCCGCTGATAAGGGGTTCTTGAACGTCATCTTGATTTCCTTTTCTCGGGTTCGGAAGGGCCGACGAAGGTTGATGGGTCTGGTTCGAGTGGCACGCGTCATTCACTGCGCGTGGCTGCTCCTTGCTCGGCGTTGCGGTCGGTCAGTGCCAGAACCGCCACGACGGTGAGCCCCAGCACCCAGAAATATGCGGCGTCGAGCCCGGACAGGCCGAGGACGAACGGCGCCGCGATGAACACGAGGGCGACGAGGCCGTCCACGGCCTCATGCACGGAGAAGGGGATCACGCGCCACAGACCGAGATGATGATCCGTCAGCAGGGTGAGCACGAATGCAGCGACCCCAGTGGCGACCGAGAGCGTCACCGCCTCCGGACCGGTGCTGCCGAGACCGAGGGCGAAAGGCAGGAGCATCAGGCCGATTGCCACCGGATAGTCGAGATAGGCATGGATTGTCTTGTTGAGGAACTTCACCGTCATCGCAGGCTCCATCGAGTGAAACTCGGGCCGCGGGGATCGCTTCGGCTCGCAGCCCCTTGCGTCCCCGCGCTCTTCGCTCGCAGATCGGGGACGGCGCCTGAATGATCGGAACACCAAAAATCATTGCAGCGCGTCCAACTCGTTGGACGCCTGATTACAGTTGGTTAGCATAAATACATGCTCGATCTGCTCAGCGACATCTTTGCAAAGCTCTCCGTGAAGGGAACGCTGTACTTCCGAGCGAGCTTCACACCGCCCTTCGGCGTGCAGGTGCCGGCGTATCGGAACGTCGCACGTTTCCATTACGTCCATCGCGGCGCCTGCCGGATCGCCGTGGCGGGATCGTCCGAGACGATCCTGCTCGAGCAGGGCGACCTCGCGATCGTGCCCCACGGCGCAAGCCACTGCCTCTTGTCGCCGGATGCGTCGACGCAGGCATCACTGCCTCTGGAGACCGTCCTCGAACGCGCGGGCTACGATGGAAACGGCGTTCTTGTTTTCGGTGGTGGCGATCCGGCGGCGGCGGGAAGCGGCACGCAGCTGATCTGCGGGCATTTCTCCTTCGCCCCGGGCGGGCAGCACCTGATCTTCGAACGGTTGCCGGCCTGTCTGCACCTTCCCCGCTACGGTGTTGCCGCTGGGGCATGGCTCTCGGAGACGCTGCAGATGATCGGGGCGGAGATCGAACAAGGGCTGCCGGGAAGCGATCTTATCGCGCTGCGTCTGGCCGAGACCATTCTGGCGCATGCCATTCGCTTGCATCTGCAGAAGGCCGCGACCACGGGCGGGCCCCTGGCGGGCTTCGCCGATCCGCAGATCGGTCGCGCCCTCGCGGCAGTCCACGCAGACCCCGCACGGCGATGGACGGTCGACGCCATGGCGCGCGAGGCCGGCATGTCGCGCTCGAGCTATGCGAGCCGGTTCGCGACGATGCTCGGCATCACCCCCATGGAGTATCTGAAGCGCTGGCGCATGCAGATCGCGCGCGATGCCCTGTCGCAGCGCGGCCTGAGCGTGGCGGAGGCCGCCGAGCTGGCGGGTTACACCTCGGAAGCCGCCTTCTCCCGTGCCTTCAAGGCTGCAACTGGCCAGGCGCCGGGCGTTCTTCGCAACATAGCCCGCCAGGGATGACGTGCCGACGATCATCGCGGTCAACCGGATCTATGAGGCTCTGGCCCTCAAGGCGGTTGCCACGTGTTCGTCGGCCGGCTCAGGCAGCGCAGGTTTGACATGGGCCACTTTGCGTGAGCGCAAGCTTGCCCGTGATGCCCGATGATGCCGAGTATTTCTTCGGTGCTTGCTTCCAGTCGCTCCCTGGATGTGCCGGGGGGCGGGGTTGTAGAGGGAAGCGCACGCGGGCTGTGGGTCACTAGGTTTGCAAAATGGACGACACGTCGGAGATGCGAGTTGATATCCGAGACCTGGACGAGAGTGCTCGTGGGTCGTGGGAGGAGCTTTGGGCCGCCTACAACGCGTTCTACGGCCGCTCCGGCGCGACTGCGCTGTCCTCCGAAGTGATTGATCTAACCTGGGCACGCCTGCTTGATCCGGCCTCATCCGTCTGCGGTTTCTTGGCCTACCGTGGCGGGAGGGCGGTTGGGCTGGCCCACGTTGTCTTCCACCCGAACCTCATTCAGCGTGAACCGACATGCTACTTGCAAGATCTGTTCACCACGCCGAATGCCCGAGGTGGCGGGGTGGCGTCCGCGCTCGTCGAGGCGGTGTGCAGACTTTGTCGGGAGAAGGGCGCGATCGACGTCTACTGGCACACGCACGAGAGCAACGAAACGGCGCGGCGGCTCTATGATCGGCTCGCGCGGAACACAGGTTTTCTCGTCTACCGAATGAAGCCCTTGGTTCACTGAGGCCACGAGCTCGCAACGCGCTCTGAGGAGAACTTGAGCAGGTTCCGGCCAACGAGCGAGCGCGGATAGGGCGACTGGTGCGCAGGCGGCCGACACCCAGCTTGCAGGCCGTTGTTCATCAGTTGTGCGCTGAGCGAAGCCATTTTCCCGCTCAGCGACGCGACCCTCGGGAAAACGCCAAGAACGGACGCCCCTGCCGGCCCGTGGACATGCCAGGCGCCCTCCATAGCACCTTCCGTGAGCGACGACGCGTGATGTCGGAAATGTGACGGTTGTTGTTCAAATTTGCGTAGGATCGGTGGCGCTTTCGCAAAGTTGAGATAAAGAATGTTCGGTGGCCGAAGAGTCCACGAACGAAGAGGGCTTTCACAATCGTTTCCTCAAGTCCTGAAACGCCTTCGCCGACCCGTCGGGTGGGTCGGATGGGAATGGCACTTCTCGGAAGCCGGGCCGCGTCGGGGATTGTGAACCTAGCGGCCGCCGCCGTTGCGGTCAGAGCGGTCGGGTTCGAAGCGTTCGGCGCCGTGGTGCTCTGCCACGCGGTTGCCCGGCTCGTGGGCGACACGCTGCGCTTTCAGTCATGGCAGGCGATCCTCTCCTATGGCACGCCGATGCTGGACCGCGGTGAGGGTCGAGCCCTTGGCCGGCTCGTCGGCTGCACCATCATGCTCGATGCCGTCGCTCTATCGATTGCGCTCGGTCTCCTCATGGTGTTTGCCCCGTGGCTCGGGTCGGCGCTCGACTGGTCGCCCGAGTTGCAGGAATGGGTGCGCTTCTACGCGCTCGCCGCAATCTTCATGACCTCCGCCACGCCGACCGGTGTCCTGCGGCTTGCGGAGCGCTTCGACATTCTGAACTGGCAGCATGCGCTGAACGCCCTTGTGCGGCTGGCGGGGGCCTCGGCCGTGCTTTGGTTCGGGCTTGGCTTGGACGCGCTGTTTGCGGTGTGGTTCGCAGCGGCCGTGTGCTCCGGCGGGTGGATGATGTGGCAGGCGCTCGCCATCGGTCGTGGCATGCTCCGCCGCCTGCCTCGTGCCGGCGATACGGCGCTTCCGAACGGGTTCTGGCGGTTTGTCTTCTCGACAAACCTTTCGAGTTCCGTGTCGGCTGCGCTCCTTCATGGCTCGACGCTTGCCGTGGGCGCCGTTCTCGGCCCCGCGGCCGCGGGCCTCTACGCGATTGTTCGGCAGGTCTCCGAGGCGGTGGCCAAGCCCGCCAAACTCCTGAGCCCCGTCGTTCTGCCAGCTTTCTCGGCGACGCGACGTGATGCGGCCGAGGGACCCGGCGTTCTCGTGGCCCGTGCGCTCAGCGCCGGGGGGCTCGCGATGGCTGCGATCGTGGCGGTCGTCGCACTGGCGGGTGAACCTTTCCTCCTGGCCGTCTTCGGCGCCGAGGCGCTGGCGGCGAAGGGATTGCTTCTCCTCGCGGCCACGGCCGCGGCCGTCATGCTCTGGGGCTTCGCGCTCGAGCCCGCGCTCCTTGCGGCCGGGCGTGCTGACACGGCGCTCTTTCTCAGCCTCTCGGCGGCGCTGGTCTACGCGCTGATGCTCGCATGGCTGCTGCCCACCGAGGGGCTCTTCGGCGCGGGGATCGCGCTTCTCGCCCATGCCGCGCTGCTCTTTCTCGGCCGCCTCGTTGCTGTGTGCTTCGTGCTGCGCGGCCGCCTTCCCGTCGACCATCCGGAGACCGCATGACCCATCCCCCCCACGAGGACCGGATCGCCCCGAGGGGCGGTCGCGGCGACGACGCTGCGCCTGCGCATCTCTTCGCAGCCCTTGAGGCCGCGGCGACGGGGGAAGGGGGCATGACCTATTACGGCCCCCGTGGCGCGGCGCTTTGCACCGTGGGTTGGGCGGAGGCGGCCGAAGCGGCGAACTTGGAGGCGCGCCGGCTGGCCGGCCTCGGCCTCGCGCCGGGCTCGCGGGTGTTCCTGCTGGCCGAGACCGGGCCGCGCTTCGTTGCGCTCTTTGCCGGCGCGATCCGCGCAGGGCTCGTGCCGTGCCCCGCGCCGTTGCCGTTCGTGTTCGGCGACAAAGCGGCTTATCTTGAGCGGCTGCGGCGGCTCGTGCACACGGCGCCGGCGATTATCGCGCCCGATATGTTTGCAGACTGGCTGCACGAGGCATTCGAGGGCCGCGGGTTGGCCTTCGCGGGCGCTGCGGATGCGCTGCCGGCACCCGCGACGCTGCCGCCCGCGAGCATCGACGCGCAGGACACGGCCTATGTGCAGTTCTCCTCGGGCACGACCTCGGCGCCGAAGGGCATCGCCATCAGCCACCGCGCCATGATGGCGAATGTCCGGGCGATCGGCGAGGCGCTGCGGATCGGGCCGGAGGACCGCGGTGTCTCCTGGCTGCCCTGGTACCACGACATGGGGCTGGTCGGGACGCTGTTGCTGCCCATCGTGTGCCGCATGAGCATCGACTTTCTGTCGACGCGCGATTTCACGGTACGCCCGACGCTGTGGCTTGATCTCATCTCGCGCAATCGGGGCACGGTCTCCTACGCGCCCTCCTTCGGCTACGAGCTGGCGGCGCGGCGCGCCAAGGCAACGCAGGAGATCGATCTGTCGGCCTGGCGGGTGGCGGGTATCGGCGGGGACATGGTGCGCGCGGAGGCGCTGGAGGACTTCGCCGCCGCCTTTGGCGACCGCGGCTTCGACCGGCGCGCCTTTCTGCCGAGCTACGGCATGGCGGAGGCCACGCTCGGGCTCGCCTTCACGCCAAGCGGCCGCGGGGCGCGCTTCGCCAAGGTCGACAGTGCGCATCTCAATCTCGGCGACCGCGTGCGCCAGGCGCGGCGCGGGGGCGGCACGGCGCTCGCGCTCTGCGGCACGCCGCTGCCGGGGCACGAGATCGAAGTGCGCGACGCGGAGGGCAGGGCGCTCGGCGAGGAGCGTGTTGGTCGGGTCCATGCCCGTGGCGCGGGCCTCATGACCGGCTACCTCGATGGTGCCCGGCTGACGGCCGATACGCTGGACGATCGCGGATGGTTCGCCACGGGCGATCTCGGCTTCATTCGTAAGGGCGAACTCGTTGTCGCCGGGCGCGAGAAGGACGTGCTGATGCTGCACGGTCGCGCCGTCTGGCCACAGGATGTGGAGTGGACGGCAACCGCTGCCGTGAGGGGGCCCGGTATCGGGGATGCCGCGCTCTTCCGCGTGCCCGGACGGGGCGGCAGCATCGACGACGGGACGATGATCCTCGCCCTCGAGGCCCGCGAGACGGACCCGGAGCGTCGAAGAGCGTTGGCAGATGCCGTGCATGTCGCGGTCCGCGCCGAGCATGGCATCGAGGTCGAAGTTGCGCTCTGGCCCCCTCGCTCGCTGCCGCGCACTTCATCGGGCAAGCTGCAGCGTGTGGAGGTGCGGCGCCTGCATATCGAGGCGGCGGCGCGCGCGGCCGAGAAGGCGGCCTCATGACCGGCCTTGCCGCGATAACCGGCGCGAGCGGCTTCGTGGGCAGCCATGTCCTGTCGGCATTTGCCGATGCAGGTTGGCGCTGCCGCGTTCTTCTGCGGCCGGGGGCGGCAGTGCCCGCTGGCCAGTCGGAAATCGTGGAAGGCGCGCTCGATGACGCGGAGGCGCTTGGTCGGCTTGTGGATGGGGCCGATGCGGTCATCCACGTGGCGGGGCTCACGGCGAGCCGCGACCCGGCGGCTTTCGAGCGTGTGAACGCCAATGGCACGGCGGCTATGGCCGAGGCCTGGGGGTGCGCGGCGCCCGGCGCGCGCTTCGTTCTTGTTTCCTCACTGGCGGCCCGAGAGCCTGGGCTTAGTGCCTATGCGGCGTCCAAGCGGTGCGCTGAGGATCACGTTGCGGCGTGCGCCGGGCACTGGAGTATCCTGCGGCCTTCGGCGGTCTATGGTCCGCGGGATGCGGCGACGCGCGCGCTCTTCCGCATGGCGCGCGCGCCCATTCAGCCGCTCTTCGGGCCCGAGGATGCACGGCTTTGCCTTGTCCATGTTGAGGACTTGGCGCGGGCCGTGCTGGCCGCCGCCGAACACGCGCCCCAAGGCGTGACCTGGGAGATCAGCGACACGCGGCGCTCGGGCTATAGCTGGCGCGAGATGGCGTCGATGTTGACCCGGACGCTCGGCGGTACCCCGCGCCCGGTTTTGCTGCCGCCCTGGCTCGTTGACGCGCTCGGGCTCGCGGCGGAGCGCCTTCCCGGGGCGCGGCGGCTGCTCGGGCCGCTCTCTGCCGGCAAGATCCGCGAGCTCAGGCATCGCGACTGGTCCTCTTCGGCCGAAGCACAGCCGCCGTCGGCAATCTGGACCCCGAGACTCTCTCTCGCCGAAGGCTTCGAGCGAACCCTCTGGGCTTTCGAGCTCGAACGGGGACGCCGGCGGCGCCGCCAGCGGCACAAAACGGCGCGCATCACGCCCCGCCGCGGAGACATTGGGAAGGAAGCGCCATGACGACCAACGCCGTGATCCTGAGCGCAGGGCGCGGGAAGCGCCTCTCACCCCTGACCGACAGCCGGCCAAAATGCCTTGTCGAGATCGGTGGACGGAGCATCCTCGAATGGCAGCTGCGTGCGATCCTGGCCAACGGGATCGAGCGCATCGTCATCGTGACAGGCTTCGAGGCCGACCAGGTGGAGCAGGCGGTCGCGCGCATGGGCCTGCCCGTTGCCCCTGAGATGGTATTCAACCCTTTCCATGCAGTGGCGGACAACATCGGCTCCTGCTGGGAAGCGCGCGGCCATTTCGGCGAAGACACCGTGCTGATGAACGGCGATACGCTCTTCGGTGCCGACGTGCTGGCGCGACTTCTTCGCGAGGCATCCGCGCCGGTTACGGTAACGGCGGACGTCAAGGCCCATTACGATGCGGACGACATGAAGATCCGCACCGTGGGCGACCGGCTGACGGCGATTGGAAAGGTCCTTGAAGGCCCGGTCGACGGGGAATCCATCGGGCTTCTGCGGTTCCTCCGCGAGGGGGGTGGCCTCTTCCGCTCGGCGATGCTGCAGGCACTTGCGCAGCCCGAGGCGCTTAAGCGCTGGTACCTCTCCATCGTCGATGCGCTGGCAGCGGAAGGCCATGTAGGTGTTGTACGGCTGAAGGGCGAGGCTTGGGCCGAGGTCGATTTTCCGACCGACCTGATCCATGCGGAGGCCACCGCTGCCACTTTCCGCGATCCGCGCGATGCCGCTGCAACGCGGGCGGTGAGGGCCGGAAGGGCCTGATGCTGCTCGACCTCGATAACGCGGCCGACGATCTCGGGCTGGAGGCAGATGTCTGCATCGCGGGCGCCGGTGCAGCGGGCATTACGCTCGCGCGGTCGCTCTGCGGGGCGGGTGTTTCCGTCCTGCTTCTCGAGAGCGGCGGGCGGGACTACTCGGCAGCCGCGCAAGCCCTCGCTGCTGGCGAGGTGGCGGTAAGCGGCGAGCGCTACTACCCTCTCGAGGAAAGCCGGCTGCGCTTCTTCGGCGGCACTACGGCGATCTGGGGCGGCCGCGTGGCGGCGCTCGATCCGCTTGATTTCGAGCGGCGTGAAGGCGTGCCGCATTCCGGTTGGCCGATCGAGTATACGGAGCTCTTGCCCTGGCTGGACGCGGCACATGCCGCACTCGGCCTCACGCGCATCGCCTCACCCGCCGAGGGCTGGCGGCGCTTGGGCCGCGATGCCCCACCGGTCGACCCGGATGTGCTGGAGGGCGGCTTCTGGCAGTTCGACGAGCGCGCGGACCGGTTCACTCTCCCGGCCGCGGCGGATCTGGTGGCGCATCCCAAGGTGCGCGTTGTGCTCAACGCCACGGTAACGCATATCGAGCGGGCTCCCGGCGGTCGGATGGTCTCGGCTTTCAGGCTGCGCTCGCTTGGCGGGCGCCAAGCGGTTGCTCGCGGGCGGCACTTCGTGCTGGCGACGGGCGGGATCGAGGCGCCGCGGCTCGTGCTCGCGTCTCGGCTGGCTGCGGAAGGCGATCTGTCGCGCGGCTTTGGAGGCGATGCCGTTGGCCGCTACTTCATGGAGCACCCCCATGCGCGGGGTGGCCGCCTGGTGCCGGCCTCCGGGCCGGGCGCGGCGTGGCGAGCGCTCGGGTTGC
>JBCBHB010000022.1:0-11296 GCA_038526025.1 Pseudomonadota bacterium | reverse complement strand
GTCGTCGTCGCCGTCCATGACATCCATGGCCGCCGAGCCGATCTCGTCGAAGAGGTTCGCGATCTCCTCGTCCGCCGCGGCCTCTTCCTCGGCCCGCAGTTCGGCGATGGACTTGCCGGTGGCCTGCAGCTCCGCCTCTTCCTGCGAGCGGGCGACATTGGCTTTCACCGTCGCCGTCACTTCCGGGTGGAGCACCACGAGCACGGTGTGGAGCCCGAGCTCCTTCACCGGCTTCTCGAGGCGGGGCGCACCCTTGGGCAGGTCGAAGCCCTGCTCCGCGGCCGCCGTCTGGATGTCCCTCGGCGTCACGGAGCCATAGAGCGCACCGCCCTCCGCCGCCTGGCGGATGACGATGAACTGCTTGCCCTCGAGCTCGGCCGCGAGCTTCTCGGCCTCGGCCTTCGTCTCGGCCGAGCGGGCCTCGAGCTGCGCGCGCTCCGCCTCGAAGCGGGCGATGTTGGCCTTCGTCGCCCGCAGGGCCTTCGCCTGGGGCAGGAGGAAGTTGCGGGCGTAGCCGTCCTTGACCGTGACGACCTCACCCATCTTGCCGAGCTTCTCGACGCGCTCGAGCAGGATCACCTGTGCCATATCGCGTCTCCTCAGTTCACGGCGTAGGGCAGCAGCGCGAGGAAGCGCGCACGCTTGATCGCGCGCGACAGCTCACGCTGCTTCTTGGCCGAGACGGCCGTGATGCGGGAGGGGACGATCTTGCCGCGCTCCGAGATGTAGCGCTGCAGGAGCTTCACGTCCTTGTAGTCGATCGCCGGAGCGTTCTCGCCCGAGAAAGGGCAGGTCTTGCGGCGGCGGAAGAAGGGCTTGCGTGCCATTGGTCAGATCTCCTCTCAGCGCGCGTCGCGGTCGAAGGAACGCTCGGGGCGGGGGCCGCGGTCCTCGCGGGGCGGGCGGTCGTCCCGGTCGCGGCGCGGGCCACGATCGTCCCGGTCACGGCGCGGGCCGCGGTCGTCGCGGTCGCGGCCGCCGCGGCGGTCGTCGCGGCTCGAGCGGGCCTGGAGCACGGCCGACTGGCCTTCCTCATGCGTCTCGACCTTCACGGTCAGCACGCGCATGATGTCGTCGTGGAGGCGCATCAGGCGCTCCATCTCGTGCACGGCTTCCGACGGGCTGTCGGTGCGCATGTAGCCGTAATGGCCCTTGCGGTTCTTGTTGATCTTGTAGCTGAGGGTGCGGAGGCCCCAGTACTCGGTCCCGATCACGGTCCCGCCATTGTCCGCCAGCACCTGGCCGAAATGCTCGATCAGCCCCTCGGCCTGCGCGTTGGAAAGGTCCTGACGCGCGATAAAAGTATGCTCGTAAAGCGGCATGTTCGCCACTCTCCATCATCTCCGCGCTTCGCCGTCCGGCATGACGCTCCCGAGCCCGGACAGGAGAGGCGCGCGTTTTCCACATCCTCGGGAGAGCGGCGCGGATACAGCAGTTCCGGAGAAAGGGCAAGCCTGCGGTGCGCCGGCACGATCGTTAAGCAGGTGTGTCGACCCGCCGATTCTTGACAGTTGCTTGAAGGCGCGCGAAGGCGCCCAACATCAACAACAAGAATGATCGGGAGAAGACGTATGCGAGCATTCGTTTTTCCGGGCCAGGGCGCTCAGGCCGTGGGCATGGGCAAGACGCTGGCAGAGGCCTACCCGGCCGCGCGGGCGGTTTTCGACGAGGTGGACGAGGCGCTGGGCGAGGCGCTGAGCCAGACGATTTGGGAAGGGCCGGAGGATGCGCTGCGGCTGACCGCGAACGCCCAGCCGGCACTGATGGCCACGTCGCTCGCCGCCATGTGCGCGCTCGAGGCGGAGGGCGTGAGCATCGAGAGCGCGGCCTATGTGGCGGGGCACTCGCTGGGCGAATACTCGGCGCTGGCCGCGGCGGGTGCCCTGAGCGTGGCGGATGCCGCCCGGCTCCTGCGCATTCGCGGCAAGGCGATGCAGGAAGCCGTGCCCGTGGGGCAGGGCGCGATGGCGGCGCTGCTGGGTCTCGACCTCGAGACGGCGCGCGCCGTGGCCGAGGAAGCGGCGGCCGGCGAGGTCTGCCAGGCGGCGAACGACAACGATCCGGCGCAGGTTGTGGTCTCGGGCCACACGGCTGCGGTGGAGCGTGCGGTGGAGATCGCGAAGACCAGGGGCGCCAAGCGGGCGCTGATGCTGCCCGTATCCGCCCCTTTCCACTGCACGCTCATGCAGCCCGCCGCGGATGTGATGGCCGAGGCGCTGGGGGCGGTGGAGATCGCCGCGCCGAAGGTGCCGCTCGTCGCCAATGTGCGGGCCGCGGCCGTGAGCGCGCCGGACGAGATCCGGGCGCTGCTGATCGAGCAAGTCACGGCCTCCGTCCGCTGGCGCGAAAGCGTGCTCTGGATGGCGGGGCATGGCGTCACGGAGCAGGTGGAGGTGGGCGCGGGCAAGGCGCTCTCCGGCATGGCCCGGCGCATCGACCGCGCGGTGGCCACCGCCAATGTCGCGACACCCGAAGACGTTGCAAAGCTGGCCGCGGCAGCCTGAGCTTCGGGCGGTACCGGCTCAAAGACCCGGTACCTTGCGCGATGACTGGACTTCATCTTTGCGAAGGCGACCTTTCATGAGGGCTGGGTCCTCTCACTTCTCGCACGAGTTCCTCAACGCATTGCGGTGCGGGGAGCGCGCTTTCGCGGGGCGCCGGGGGGGCTGACCGTTGCGCCCGGAGGCATTGGGTGGCATGAGCCTCGGCCAAAATCGGCGGAGGAGCCTGCAGCATGTTCGATCTGACGGGGAAGGTGGCGCTGGTGACGGGCGCCACGGGCGGTATCGGCGGTGAGATCGCCAGGGGACTGCACGCGGCGGGTGCGACGGTGGTGCTCTCGGGCACGCGGGAGGGGCCGCTGACCGAGCTGGCCGCCGCGCTTGGCGAGCGGGCCAATGCAGTACCCTGCGTGCTCTCGGAGAAGGACGCGGTCGAGGGCCTGCCGAAGGCCGCGGAGGCAGCCGCCGGCGGGCCGGTGGACATCCTCGTCAACAATGCTGGCATCACCAAGGATCAGCTCTTCATGCGCATGTCCGACGATGAGTGGGACGCGGTGATGGACGTGAACCTGAAGGCGGCCTTCCGGCTCTCGAAGGCGGTGCTGCGCGGCATGATGAAGAAGCGCTGGGGCCGGATCGTGCAGATCACGAGCGTGGTGGGCCATACGGGCAACCCGGGGCAAGGCAACTACACGGCCGCGAAGGCGGGGCTGACGGCGATGTCGAAGAGCCTGGCGGCTGAAGTCGCCACGCGCGGTGTGACCGTGAACTGCGTGGCGCCGGGCTTCATCGAGACGGCGATGACCGAGAAGCTGAACGACGACCAGAAGGGCCGGATCATGGGCGCGATCCCCGCCGGGCGCATGGGCACGCCGGCCGAGGTTGCGGGCGCCGTGGTCTATCTCGCAAGCGACGAGGCCGCCTACGTGACCGGCCAGACGCTGCATGTGAACGGCGGCATGGCGATGATCTGAGGTCGGCCGATGGCTGGACGGCTACGCCTGCCGCCCATGCACTCGAACGAGGGCCAGGCCGGCGAGGCCGGCGAGCAGGAACGGCAGGGCGCCGGGGAGCGGGACAACCGCGGGCGCTGCCGAAAACTGCAAGTCGGTTATCTCGAAGCTATCGAAGGAAGACGTGGGGTTGGTGAAGGTAATCTGAGTGACTGGCACTGTCGTGGTGAAGCCGAAGAAGCCGTTCGCGGGGTCAGAGTCGGCACCCTCTCTCACCGCGCGCATCGTCCCATCGACGAGAACATTCAGCACGTCTGAGAGCAAAGCACGGTACTGCAGTCCTACTGCAATCACGGGTTCAGGAAACGTCCAGATGATGGAGGTTGACGCCACAACTCCATTTCCATCAAGCGCGTTCAGGTAGCGTCCGGAGAAGACTACGTTGTCAACGGAAGCCACGGGTCGCCCGCCCGAATTGCGCGATGTCACACCGCTGTCGAAGACAATCTCGGTGGCTGATGGCACGTCCGTCGAAAAGTCGTCCGTCGTGAACAGGAGCCCGCTGGTGGCGGTGTCGAAGGCGCTCTGGTCGTTGAAAAACGTCACGACGGCCTGTGCAGGCTGCGTGGTCAGAAAGACCATGGCCACGAAGAAGAGGAGAGCGCGCATCTGACAACCCCAAGTAGCTCGATGAGGCTTCGCTACATGCTTTGGGGGAGACTGTCACGCGCTAGGAGGGGCTTGGCGAGCGCGCGGTCGGCGCACAGTAGCGGCGCTCGGGGCGGGGTCTTGCAGGGTGGTCGTCGCTGCGTTGGCCACGGATTGCGCGCCCCGGACCTTGGTGCTAAGGGCACCGCGACCGGGCTAAATGCCCTGCAGACATTGTACAGACGTGGTCGCGCTCCCTACATGGCGCCGACTGCAAGACCAGTGAGGCAAGGGAGAAACCATGAGCGACATCGCCGAGCGCGTGAAGAAAATCGTCGTCGAGCATCTTGGCGTCGAGGAGGAGAAGGTGATCGAGGGCGCGAGCTTCATCGATGACCTGGGTGCGGACAGCCTCGACACGGTCGAGCTCGTCATGGCGTTCGAGGAGGAGTTCGGCATCGAAATCCCCGACGACGCGGCCGAGAGCATCCAGACCTTCGGCGACGCGGTGAAGTTCATCGGCGAGAAGGCGAACGCCTGACGCTTCTGCGCGGCGGTCCCTGGCTGGACCCCAAGCGCGCAGCGGGCTGCAGTTGGTTGTTCGAGCTGAGCGGGCGCGGCCGATGGGTCGTGCCCGTTTGCGTTGGTTGGCGCCGGATCCGCGAGCCCGGGGGGCGACCACGCCTTGGCGGCGCCCCAAGGCTTGGCTAGAAGCGCGAGACGCAATAAGTCGGCAGCCTCCACACGGGGGCGCCGCGCATCGCGCATTGGCTCGAGCGCGGTGGGCGCGCGGCGGCGTGTCGAGACAATAGAAGCGCCGGAAGGGCGCGCGGAGGAGACTGGCGATGCGGCGGGTTGTGGTGACAGGGCTCGGCATGGTGACGCCGCTGGCCTGCGGCGTTGAGGAGAGCTGGGCGCGCGTGCTCGACGGCAAGTCCGGCATCGGGCGCATCCAGTATTTCGATTCCTCGCATCTGCCCTGCCAGATTGCCGGCGAGATCCCGCTCGGCGACGGCTCGGACGGCACCTACAACATGGACGACTGGGTGGCCGCGAAGGACCGCCGCAAGTTCGACCGCTTCATCACCTATGCGCTGACCGCGGCCGAGCAGGCCGTGAAGGACAGCGGCTGGACGCCCGAGGACGACGAGGCGCGGGAGCGCACGGGCGTGCTGATCGGCTCCGGCATCGGCGGCATCGAGTTCATCGCCGAGACGGCGGTGACCCTCAAGGAGAAGGGGCCGCGCCGGGTCTCTCCGTTCTTCATTCCGGGCGCGCTCATCAATCTCTGCTCCGGCCAGGTCAGCATCAAATACGGCTTCAAGGGGCCGAACCACGCGGTGGTGACCGCCTGCTCCACGGGCGCGCACGCGGTGGGGGATGCCGCGCGGCTGATCATGCTGGGCGATGCGGATGTGATGCTGGCGGGCGGCTCCGAGTCGCCCGTGTGCGAGCTCTCCGTGGCCGGCTTCGCCGCCTGCAAGGCGCTCTCCACCGGCTGGAACGAGACGCCCGAAAAGGCCAGCCGGCCTTACGATAAGGGGCGGGACGGCTTCGTGATGGGCGAGGGTTCGGGCGTTCTGGTGCTAGAAGAGTACGAGCATGCCAGGGCCCGCGGCGCCAAGATCTACGCGGAGGTGCTGGGCTACGGGCTTTCGGGCGATGCCTACCACATCACCGCGCCTGCGTCGGATGGCGATGGCGGGTTCCGGTCGATGAAGGCGGCGCTGCGGAATGCCGGGCTCGAAGCCTCGGCCATCGACTATGTGAACGCCCATGGCACCTCCACGCCGCTTGGCGACGAGATCGAGCTTGGTGCGGTGACCCGGCTTCTGGGCAATCACGGCGCGAACGTCTCGATGTCCTCCACCAAATCCGCCACCGGGCACCTGCTGGGCGCGGCCGGTGCCATCGAGGCGATCTTCTCGGTGCTCGCGATCCGCGACCAGGTGGCGCCGCCCACGATCAATCTCGACGAGCCGAGCGTGGAGACGCCCATCGACCTAGTGCCGCACGAGAAGCGCGCCCGCGAGATCAACGTGGCGCTTTCGAACAGCTTCGGTTTCGGGGGCACGAACGCCTCCGTCATCTTCGGTCGGGTGGATGCCTGAGACGCGCTTGTAGCGACATTCCAGCGGGTTAGCCCATGAAACACATCGCGGCTAA
This sequence comes from Pseudomonadota bacterium, assembly GCA_038526025.1. Classification (GTDB taxonomy): domain Bacteria; phylum Pseudomonadota; class Alphaproteobacteria; order Rhodobacterales; family Rhodobacteraceae; genus Thermohalobaculum. Next base: position 5,028 of record JBCBHB010000022.1, on the reverse strand, counting down.
TGTTCTCGGGCTCCTGATCGTGGCGGGCGTGGCGCTCGGCATCGCGATCAACTGGGGCAAGGCCAGGGTCGAGGGCCCGGGCCCGCTGACCGAGGCGACCGTTGTGCAGGTGCCGAAGGGCGCGGGGCTGAACGAGATCTCCGACGTGCTGACGGAAGCGGGCGTGATCGAGGATCCGCTGCTCTTCCGGCTCGCTGCCAAGTACTCGGGCGAGGCGCGCGCGCTGAAATTCGGCGAGTACGAGATCGAGGCCGGCGCTTCGGTGATGGATGTGGTGGCCAAGCTCTCCCGCGGGGACGTGATCAGCTACCGCGTGACCGTGGCCGAGGGGCTTTCGAGCGCCGAGGTGGTGGCGCTGCTCGCGGACATGACCGTGCTGGAGGGCGAGATCGGGGAGACGCCGGCCGAGGGCTCGCTCGCGCCCGACACCTATTTCGTGGCGCGCGGCGATACGCGCGAGCAGGTGATTGGCCGCATGCAGGCGGCGCAGCAGGCCATCCTGGAGGAGGCCTGGGCCGGGCGCGCCGCCGGCCTGCCGCTCGCGAGCCCCGAGGAGGCGCTGATCCTCGCTTCGGTGGTGGAGAAGGAGACGGGGCTCGACGGGGAACGCGGCAAGGTCGCCAGCGTCTTCGTCAACCGGCTCTCGCGGGGCATGCCGCTGCAGTCCGACCCCACGGTGATCTACGGCATCACCAAGGGGGTCGCGCCGCTCGGCCGGGGGCTGCGGCGGAGCGAGCTTCGGACACGAACCCCCTGGAATACCTACACGATCCCCGGCCTGCCGCCCACGCCGATCGCGAACCCCGGCAAGGATGCCATCGCTGCCGTGCTGCGGCCGGACACCACGCCCTACATCTATTTCGTGGCCGATGGGACGGGCGGGCACGCCTTCGCCTCGACCCTGGACGAGCATAACCGCAACGTCGCCCGCTGGCGCGAAATTGAACGCGCCCGCCGCGCCGAGGAAGCCGCCAGCGGCAACTGACCCCGCAGGCAGGCCGTCGATGCGCGCGGTGGCGATCCGCCCGGCAGCAACGGTTTCAATGCGACAGCCCTTGTCACTCTGTTCACGGTCGGCGCCCTAACCTGACGCGGGTGGGGGAGGGCCCTGAACGCGCGCGGGCGGAGCGCTCCGGGCCGTTGCGTCCTGGTCGTCATCAGCGCGCGCTGGGGTGTTGCGCGCCCGCTGTCGGCGCGCTTGACCCACCGCGCGCTCTCTGGCACCTCTATTGGCACGCTGGAATACTTGGGTCGAAAGGCGGGAAACGCCGGAACGACTTTGCGAAAGGGGCAGTCTTCGGGTTGCCCTTTTGCGTGTCCGGCGTGAATTACTGGACGTGACTTGCCTATACCGAAGAACAACAAGAACGGAAGGCGACGACCATGACCATGACGACGAATGCGACCACACGAAAGGCAAGGACCTGTGCTGCCATGGACCGGGCGGAACGCAAACGCGCGGTCGAGCGGCTGAAGGCGGCCGAGGAGAGCTTTCACCGTGTGATGCGCCGGCTCGACGCGGCGACGATGAAGCTCGAAATGGCGGTCGAGGACGCGGGCGGGCCCGCGGGCTGCCCGAAGCCCCTTCTGCAGCATTTGCAGGACGCGGACCGGGCGCTGAGGACCGTGCTCGATCTGCAGGAGAAGATCGATGCGCGGCTCGAGGCGGCGCGGTCGGCCAACGGGGCTGCGGTGATCGATATCGAGGAGGCCCGGCGCGAGATCGCCGCCCGGCTCGACCGTCTTGCGGCTTGAGGACGAGAACGCGGCAGAGGCGCGCCCCGAGGCGGCGCGGCTTGCCGCGCTGCCGGAGGCGGAGCGCTACGCCTTCCTCCGGGGGCTGAGCGACAATGCGCTGGCGGCGATGCCGCATCTCTGGGCGCTCTGGGGTCATCCCGGCCACCAGCTCGCACCCGGCGGCGACTGGTCGACCTGGGTGATCATGGGCGGCCGGGGGGCAGGCAAGACGCGGGCGGGTGCCGAATGGGTGCGCAGCATGGTGGAGGGGGCCACGCCCTTGGCCCCCGGCACGGCCCGCCGCTTCTGCCTGCTGGCGGAGACGGGCGACGAGGCGCGGGCGGTGATGGTGGAGGGGGAGAGCGGCATTCTCGCCGCCTCCCCTCCCGATCGCCGCCCGGTCTTCAAGGCGGAGCGCGGGCTCCTGATCTGGCCGAACGGGGCGGAGGCGCGCATCGCCTCCGCCGCCAACCCGGAGGCGCTCCGGGGCCCGCAATTCGATGCGGCCTGGTCCGACGAGCTCGCCAAATGGCGGCGCTGCCGGGAGGCCTGGGAGATGCTGCAATTCTGCCTCCGCCTCGGGCAGCGGCCGCGCCAGCTGGTGACGACGACGCCGCGGGACAACCCGGTGCTGAAGGAGATCCTGGAGAGCCCGGGCACGGTGTTGACGCGGGCGGGCACGCGGGCGAACGCCGCGAACCTGGCGCCGGGTTTCATCGAGCGGCTGGAGGCGGCGCATGGCGGCACGGCGCTCGGCCGGCAGGAGCTGGAGGGCGAGCTGATCGAAGGCCGCGAGGGCGCGCTCTGGCGGCCCGCGGAGATCGAGGCGGCACGGATTGCTGAGGCCCCGCCGCTCGACCGGATCGTGGTGGCGGTAGACCCGCCGGCGACGAGCGGCGCGAAGGCGGATGACTGCGGGATCGTCGTCGCCGGCGTGACGATGGCGGGCCGGCCCTCGGACTGGCGGGCCTATGTGCTGGAGGACGCGACGGTCTCCGGCCAGGGGCCCCATGGCTGGGCGCGGGCGGCGGTGGCGGCGCTCGAGCGCTGGGGGGCCGACCGGCTGGTGGCGGAGGTCAACCAGGGCGGCGAGATGGTGCGCGAGGTTCTGGCGCAGGTGGCGCCCGCGGTGCCGGTGCGCGAGGTGCGGGCGACGCGGGGCAAGACGCTCCGCGCCGAGCCGGTGGCGGCGCTCTACGAGCAGGGGAGGGTGCACCATGTGGGCGCCTTCCCGGATCTCGAGCGGCAGATGTGCCGCTTCGACGGGACGGGTTCCAAGAGCCCCGACCGGCTCGACGCCCTCGTCTGGGCGCTGACGGAGCTGATCGTGGCGCCGCCGCCGGAACGGGCAGCGGCTGCGCCGCGGGTGCGGCAGGTCTAGGCGCCGGCGCCGGACGCATCGGTAGGGTGGGGTTTCACCCCACCGCGAATGGTGGGCGATGCCCACCCGAGGGGCCCTAAGGCCCATGGGAGACAGCGACATGGCTTTGGACTGGTTGCGAGCGGGGCGGCGTGCCCCGGACGAGGTGAAGGCGTCTGCCGTGGGCAAGCTCACGCGCACCGCCGACGGCATGTGGGCCGGCAGCGCGATGGCCTTCCAGGGCCTCGGCCAAGTGGTCTGGTCCCCGCGGGACGGCCAGTCGCTCGCCGAGAACGCCTATGGCGGTAATGTCGTCGCCTTCCGGGCGGTGCGGCTGGTCTCGGAAGCGGCGGGGGCGATACCGCTCATCTGCTGCGAGGGGGGCGCGCGCCAGGCGAGCCACCCGCTGCTGACGCTGCTGGAGCGGCCGAACCCCGGGCAGGACGGGCGGACGCTGATGGAGGCGCTGGTCGGGCATCTGCTGATCTCGGGCAACGCGTATCTCGAGGGCGTGCCCTCGGCGCTCGGCGAGTTCCCGGTGGAGCTGCATGTGCTGCGGCCCGACCGGATGCACGTGGTGCCCGGGCCCGATGGCTGGCCGGCGGGCTACGACTACCGGGTGAGCGGGCGCAAGCACCGCTTCGACAATACGGGCGACTGGAAGCCGGTGCTGCATGTGCGCGGCTTCCACCCGCTCGACGACCATTACGGGATGAGCCCGCTGGCCGCGGCCTCGGCCAGCGTGGACGTGCACAACGCGGCCTCCCGCTGGGCGAAGGCGCTGCTTGACAATGCGGCGCGGCCTTCGGGCGCCATCGTGTTCGGTGCGAAGGACGGTGCCTCGATGAGCGAGGAGCAGTTCCGGCGCCTGAAGGAGGAGCTCGACAGCAACCATCAGGGTGCGCGCAACGCAGGGCGGCCGATGCTGCTGGAGGGCGGGCTCGACTGGAAGCCCATGAGCCACAGCCCGAAGGACATGGACTTCCTCGAGACCAAGCACGCCGCGGCGCGGGAGATTGCGCTGGCGGTGGGTGTGCCGCCCATGCTGCTGGGCCTGCCGGGGGACAACACCTACTCGAACTACCAGGAGGCGCACCGTGCCTTCTTCCGCCTCACCGTGCTGCCGGTGCTGCGCAAGATCGCGGCGGGCATGGCGGGCTGGCTCTCGATCAACTCTGGGCTCGACATCGCGCTGGAGCCGGATCTCGACCGGGTGCCGGCGCTGGCCGAAGAGCGCGATGCGCTCTGGAAGCGGGTGGGCGATGCGGACTTCCTGAGTGCGGCTGAGAAGCGGTCGCTGCTGGGCCTCGCCCCGGCCGAGGATGGCACGGATGGCTGAGGGATCGCCGATCGCGCTCAGCCCCGCCGCGCCCGAGGGGCGGGGGCTCATCCGCGGTTATGCCTCGCGCTTCGGGGAGGCGGACCGCAAGGGCGATATCGTGGAGCGCGGCGCCTTCGCGAAGGGGCTGGCCGAGCTCAAGCGCAGCGGCCGCCGGGTGGCGATGCTGTGGCAGCACGACCAGAAGCGGCCCATCGGCGTCTGGGACATCGTGGCCGAGGACGCGATCGGCCTCTTGGTCGAGGGGCGGGTGCTGACGGAGCTTGCGCTTGGCCGCGAGGCGCTGGCGCTGATGCGGGCGGGTGCGCTCGACGGCCTCTCCATCGGCTACGGCGTGCGCCGCGCAAGCCCTGAGCCCCGCACCGGCGGGCGCCGGCTTACGGAAATCGAATTGTGGGAAGTGTCGCTGGTGACGTTTCCGATGCTGCCCACGGCCCGGGCCAGCGTGGCGACGGGGGCCAGGCCCCCGAAAGCCGCCCTGGCCGGGGCGCTGGCCTCGGCGCTTGCGCGTTGAGGCCCCCTGCCGAGCCCCGTCCCGGGGTCTCGGTCATCGCTCTTCCTATGTCTGTCGTCTTCAGCGGTTGATCGAGAC